>JAITQQ010000089.1 GCA_031288855.1 Prevotellaceae bacterium | reverse complement strand
AGCACAAACTCGAGTTTTCGCACTTTGTTTCCTGCCAGTTCGCTTCCTGTTTCGTCGTCGCGCTTTACGTAAACAGACACGCCCAATGCTGCGGACAGGTTACGCATCTTGTCAATCCGTGTAGGGAGGTTAGCTAAATGTAGCCGGGCAGGTATTTTCATCATAGAAGTTATGTTGTTTTATATACGTGTAAATATTTTCGGGCACGAGACGCCGTATGTCTTTTCCGTGTTTTACCGCTTCTCTGACCGCCGTAGAAGAAATTTGAACTTCCGGCGCGGGAATCAGTTTTACCCGCGGAAACCGAAGGGCTGTGCCGGCGTCATAATCGGCACGAGGATAAATCATGATATCAAATTCAGTAAGAATGCGCCGGTAGTCTTTCCAGTGGGACAGGTTTGCCCAGTTGTCGGCGCCTATGATGAGCGTAAATGTGTGCTGCGGATGGCGTTCTTGCAGGGCGGTTAGTGTGTTGATGGTGTAGGAAGGTTGCGGCAACGAACATTCAATATCGCATATACGAAATTTTGGATTATGCTCAATAGCCAATTGTGCCATAGCTATCCGGGTGGCTACCGGAGTTAGCGCCCGCTTTTCTTTCAGCGGGTTGTGCGGAGTGACGGTAAACCATACTTCGTCGAAATTTTCATTTTCGCAAAGGTAATTTGCCACCGTCAAATGTCCGTTATGCGGCGGGTCGAACGAACCTGAAAAAAAGGCGATTTTCTTATATGTATTAAAATCCGAAATCATCAACTTCGACTTCTTCTTGCGCTTCTTCTTCCACAGGCCTTGCTCGTTGGTGTTCGGTATTTGCGATTACCTGTATGGCTTTGTCGGGGCGTGCAGGGCAAATATATTCGCATCCGCCGCAACCTACGCACAGGGAGGTGTCTAATTGCGGAATAAACAAACCGTCGCGGAAATGTACCATGCGTATGGCTTTCACGGGGCAATGTTCATCGCAAGCGCCGCAGTCGGTTTCTTCGCGGACTACAATGCACCGGTCGAGAATAAAGTCTGCTTTTCCTATTTGGGTCAATGTTTTTTCTTCTTTGGTTAGCGGAATAATAGCGTCGTTGGGGCAAATCGTAGAGCAGGTATTGCATTCGTAGTTGCAGAATGATTTGTTGTAATCGAGTACAGGCATCATAAATCCGTCGAGGCCGTATTCGGTTACAGCAGGCCTCAATACTTGCGACGGGCAGCCGGCTACACAGGCGTGGCAAGCGGTGCAGTGCCGTTTGAAGTGGTCGAGCCCGCGCGAACCCGGCGGCGTGATGGCCTTAGTGTGCGAAGATGAAGCACGCCAAGGTGGTGTGAAAGCGCGTACAGCGCCGGCTACAGCTATCCCGCCTATGGCGCCCAGAAATAAGCGCCGGCGCGTAGCATCGGTGGTTTTCTGCGGCGTGGTTTTCTTTTTGCCGTAAGCAAATTGATAGCGGATGCTTTGCAGGGTGCGGCATGCCGACGTACAGTTGTGGCATTGCACGCAGCGCGTGTAGTCGATTCCCTGATGTTTTATGTCAATGCACTGCCCTTTGCAATCTTTGACGCAAGCCATGCAGCGTGCGCACGTGTCGCTGTTCAATGTGAGGCGGAACAATGAATATTTTGAAAGCAACCCGAGCAACGAGCCTACAGGACAAATGCTGTTGCAATAAAGGCGGCCGCGCAGGGCGCTGAGGACTGTCACAATGATAAAAATTGTTATTGCAAACACGCACGCGCTAAGGGTAAATATTTTGTAATCCTGAAACGGAATGGAGGGAAAAATATTCGATAAGGTGTTGCCGCTCCAAATCACGGCCGGCCCGAGCAGGTTGGTAGCCATGCGCCCGAAATTACTGTAAGGGTCTAATATCAAAAGCAGGGTGCTACTGCCCAATACAAAACTTATAATTGCGATGCCGAGTATGAGATAACGCACCAAATGATGCGGTTTGCTGTATTTTAGTTTTTTCTTCTTTTTACTTTTGAACAGGTTGGCGGTGCGGCGCGCAATGTCCTGACAAGTACCCAATGGACACAGGGTGGAACAGTAAACCCGCCCGAACAGCAGCGTCAGTACCACGAGAAACAGAAGAATCATGGCGCCTCCGGTGGCTGAGCCCAGCAAAGCCGGAACAAATTGCCACTGCAATAACCCGTTGCTCCATTGGCCGGCGAGGCGGTACGTGTCGATAAAACAAATCAGAAGAAGCAAAAAGAATAGCAAGGATAAAACAACCCTGAATTTTTTCAAGAATTTGTACACGATTTTTAGAGTTTAATGCGTTGTACTTTGAGCGCGTCAATATCGGTAGTGCCTATTTTCATGTCGCCGCCTATGGTGATGTGCCCCACACTCGCCAAAGGCATTTTTTTGAATTGGTTGAAGAAAGAAACGGCGGCCGTATCTATCGCTACAATATCGGTGGACATGAATAGCGCTTTGGGCGTTTGCACGTCAGACAAACTGCGCCCTTTCGGGCCGTTTTGGGTCATGATGCGATAAGCATCTACAATGTTCAGGGTGGGTTTCTTTTTAATCAATGCGCAGTCGGCAATGCATTGTTGGAGGTCGTTGGCGTGCATGAAACGGCGGTCCCACACAATTCCCATGTTGTTTTTCATGGCAATCGACATTTTGGCGCCGCCATGATTTTTCAAAATAGGTACATTAATCCACACATCAGCATTGAGAATGGCTTCGTGTACCTTTGTACTGGTAAGGCGTTTCGCGCCGGGGAGCATTACTTCGCGGTAATATTTTTCTTCATGCGCAAAAGCCATTTTTCCGCCTGCTTCCTTTACGGCGTCTTCGATACCGCTGTTTTTGTAACACGCTTTCCAATCGTCGCATGTGTGGTCGAATACCACTACTTCGCTAGCGCCCGCCTTGAGGCAGTCTTTAATGATGGCCGCAACGAGGGCCGGATTGGTGTTGGCTGCGTATTCTGGGGTTTTGTCCCATCCGATATTCGGTTTTACCACTACACGTTGCCCTTTTTTTACAAAAGAAGAAATGCCGCCAAACGATTCGATGGCTTTGGCGTACATGGCTGCGGGGTCACCGCCCATGACCGCTACCAAATCGTATGACGCTGCTGCGGCAGCGGGCTTTGCCGATAGTACATGCGGCTTGAACGACAACGTGCCGGCTATTCCGCCCAACAAGGCTGTCTTTAAAAAATTTCGACGTTCCATGTCGTTTACTGAGGTAGTTAGAAACTAA
>JAITQQ010000066.1 GCA_031288855.1 Prevotellaceae bacterium | reverse complement strand
CGCAAGCTACATCATACATCATACATCATACATCATACATCATTTTCCACTTTCAACTAAAAAAAGTGGAGCAAGGAGTTCCTCTTAGAACTTATCAAAATCTAAATGCGTTGACCCTGATTCTTAACCTTCTCCTTCTTTTACTCGTTTTTTCTTCCCGGGAATCTATGATAAAATCCATTTCCAGATAGGGACAACGTCAATAGTTGCACCGGCTTCCCGAATGGTGGTTTCTTCGTCATATGTAACAATTTCCAGCTGCTTTAACCCGTATACTTCCGCCAATTTCAGTAATGCCCGCACTTCCCGTTGTTTGGTAGTGTCGCCGGCTATGCTGTATGCCACTTGTATGGCACGCTGGGCTTGAGGTATGAAAAAATCCACCTCGATATTTTTGTTGTAAAAATAGACGTCGTCACCATATCGCTGTTTCAGGTTAATGGCCACCATATTTTCCAACAACTTCGTTTCCGGGTCAAACAGGAAATTATTAAGCAGGCCGTTATCAAAAAAGTACCGTTTTTTAAATGTTTCCTTATCACTCAGCTTATCCGAAAAATTGGATATGCCAAACACCAGGTAGGCATCTGATAAAAGTTGAAGATAATCAACCAGCGTGTTGCGGGACATGGCGGCTCCGGCCGAATTTACCACATTCTTTATGCGGGCTAAAGATAGCGATTGCATCACACTCTCCGCATTGCCAATTCTGGCCTAATACCATGTTATTAAACGACAAATATTCGCGGAACGAAAAAGGGGAAATTTCTTTGGCGATGAAACGTCCGCCAAGCGTAGTGTATATTTCGCGGCTAAGCATTTTAGCATTACTGCCAGTGATAAATACCCTGTATTTTGTATCGGCTAACCGGCGGGCAAACTTTTCCCATCCACTGATGTTTTGAATTTTATCCAGGAATATCACCGGCCTGGCATCATACAACTCTTTGTAGCACTCCAAAAACAAATTCAAATCCGTGGCTTTCATAGCGGCAAGCCGTTCGTCCTCAAAATTGATATACAAGATATCCTCTATCGACAGCCGTTTTGCCTTAATTGATTGTAATTATGTATTGGTATAATAAATAGGATTTGCCGGCACGCCGCGGGCCAACAAAAACATAATTGCAGGCGTCTTCCAATTCAAGCGGACGTTTGGTTAATTCGATATCCAAAATCTCTTGCTGCCTTTCTATGATAAGGTTTTTAATAACCTGCTTTTCCATAATGCGACTCATTTTATCGTGGCAAAGATACAAATATTGTTCAATATACTGACACAAAAATTCAAATCATTGTTCAGTATACTAATCAATAATTAAACGCGCAATGCGCAAACAATCTATAAAAGCGTATTATTACCTAATCCCGCAAGCCGCGTTTATTCAAGTACTCCAGCAGCAGTGCCGGCCGGTCGGTTTGGAGGATGCGGGCGCCGAGCGTGTCGATGAGGTAGCCCCACGTGCCGTCGGGGTCGGTGAGCGCCCTGTCGTCGCTGTGGCCGGCGCAAAGCGAATCCCAAAGCGAATTTATCCAGATGACAGAAGAAGTGTTTTGGAGTTGCGTTTTTATGTATTGCAACAATTCCCTGCGCTCTCCGGCAAACACAACTTCATAGGCAGGGTATGCTTTGCCTATTACTGCGCTGATGGAATCAATCGTGGTTTCCTTTTTCAGGAAAACCACCGGCATGAACGTCATGCTGTCCAAAATGGCGCCATAGCGTTGATAAAGCTGCGCATACGGTTTCTCCGATTTGATAATGGCCTGCCCTACCGTGCCGGTTTTTTTCAGCACGCGGTACACCTCATCAAAGTATTCGTCGCCCTTGTCGATGTTTACGATGATTTTGCCTTTGGCTACCTGCATTGCCTCTTCAAATGTCGGGATTTGAAAGCCGGCAACCCTGCCCAAGCCGTTTCGCAGGCGTAGCGCCTGTATTTCTTCCAGCGTGAAATCGCTCACCAAGCCTTTGCCGCCGGTGGTTCTATCCACCTTGCGGTCGTGCATCAGCACCAAGTGGCCGTCTTTGGTTTTCGCTACGTCTATTTCCACAATATCCACACCCATTTTGATGCAGCTTTCAATTCCCTCTATGGCATTGTCGGCATAATTTCGCCAATCGCCGCGGTGCGCCGCGACCTGCACTTTAGACGATTGCGCCCATCCGGCAACATGGCACAGGATGAGCAGTAAAATCAAATATTTTTTCATTTTCTATATTTTTAATTAAAATCATGGTGTAATGCACCGTTTTTCCACACTAATTTTTCGCCCCAGAACGGCACATACGTTCGCTCACAGCTAATTATTGAGGCACGATACAGCGCCATATCCAAAGGCCAGCGGGAATTTTCCACGCCATCGTGCCCTAATTCAAGAATGTGCGACAATAACACATAGGTGGGCTGCACCTGCCCCGAACCGGCGCCTATGATAAGGTTTTCATCCCCGCCGTGCGGCTCGGGCGCATAGCGCGGTATATACACATCCAGCGGGCCTTGCACATTAGAGTATTGCGACGTCTTGAAATTGCTGTCGCCTATGTGCAGAAAGGTGAAATTACCGGTATCGTCGCCGCAATCGATGCGGAACACTGTTATGAAATTTTTGCCCTCAGCCGTTCCGTTATGGTCGGTGATGGCGGTGCGAATGGCAAACTTGCCAATGGTGTAGCTTTTATCCACTGTGGAGGTGTAGGCGTAACCCGTTCCTTTTTTCAGGTAGTTGGAAAATACCGGCTTGTTAGCGTCAAACATGGCTTGGATAAGGTCGCTGCTGTAATGGTCGGTGTGGTTATGCGTTACGCAGAGAAAATCCAGATAGGGCGCCAACTTCAGCGCCCAGCGGTGGTAAATGTCTATGCCGAAGCACGCCGACGGTGTTTTTATTACATACCCCATATTGTAGAGCATCCAAATGGTTACCGTTCCCTCTTCCACCGGCTCATTTTTTATTCCATCCAGCACGCGGTCGAACGAACGGCGGTAGCACGTCAAAACAGGGTCGCGCTTTTCCATGCTTTCACAAGCGGCGTCGGACGCCTTCCAATAATCGTTTCTGAAATATGCCTTCGGGCAATCATCGGCGTAGCGCTGGATTTTGTCAAATGCGCCTTGCCTTGCCGTACTCATGGCTAACGGCGATGTTTCCCATAGCTGCTGCATGGTTTGCGCCGCTTCGCTTAGCGCAGCGGGTTTTTCCGGTGTGGGAATATCCTCGATTTTACTGCCACATTCCACCAAAAACATGCTACAGCATATAAGCAACAGCATGCAGTATAGTAAGGCTTTTTTTGTCATCATATTGAATTTTATAAAAAATAAAAGCGGGAGTGCGCTTTGAAGCCGCTCACTCCCGCCTCATATTGCTATTTCTGCCGGTTTGTTCCCTGCAAATCGCCGCCGCGCACGCTCCACGAGCCGGTTTCGAGGCCCGCGTTGATTTCAAGAGCGTAGAGTGTACCGATATTACCGCTACCGATTGTTCCCCAATAAAGCCGTTTGTCGGGACCAATGGTAAATGCAGCCATAATTTGTTGTGCGGAATTTTCGTTAAAGACAAAATCACCTGTGGCGGTATTAATGGCATAGCGCTTGTAGTTTCCATTCGCCTTACTTTGCGTACCTCCATAAATTACACCGTTTTCATCCAACACCAAGCCCCCATAATTTAAAGATTCGCCAATAGTCTTAGTCCACTTCGACGAACCATTGGGATTAACGGCATATACTTTTCCTGCCGCCAATTTTTCGGTGAAATAAATCACACCATTCTTATCCACAATCGGAAAGTAAGCATCGCCTGACGCTCCTGCTGTCCATAGTTGCGAGCCATCGTCAGTGTTAATAGCTACAAGCCCGTCGGTGCCTTTTAATGCGGCATAGAGCACATTGCCGTTGATGGCCATAGCGCCGGATTCCGTCACATTATACTTGGTAGCCGTTTGCCACGTTAAGTTTCCGGAAGAAGAAAACGCGTAAACACCTTGATTGGTGCCGATATATACCGTTCCGTTATTACCTACCAATACGGCGCTGCCTATGCTGATACCGCTATTAATATCGGACAGTTGTTTTTTCCACACCTCCGCGCCCGATTCAACGTTCAAGGCATAAAGGACAGAATTGGACAGGAAATACGCTACCGTACCGTCAAGCGACAAGGCGGGGAAAGCACGCACACGTGCCGCTGCACCGCTTCCGGCAGTAGCTACTTTCCATTTTTGCGTGCCGTCCGGATTGATGGCATATATGGCCGCGTCAGACCCTTGATAAATGGTACCGTTAGCAGGGTGCACCATAGCGCCGCCGCCATACGTCAATTCGGTAATGCTGAATACCCACTTAATCGTTCCTCCTTCCACGTCCACTGCAAAGAGATGTCCACTCGGCGAAGAGGTAGGCACATACATGATTTGTCCGTCCGGTGAGAATACCGGATTTGATGTTTTTACATAGCCCGTCGAACCGTTATAATCTAATGCCCGTTCCCCCCATTTATAATTTTCCACGACTATGTCGATGCTGCCGGTTTCGGTATTCCCTCCGGCGTAGGTTACCGTAACGGTTACCGTATAGCTGCCGGTGGCCGCGTAGGCATGCGCCGGCGCTTCATCTGCGGACGTGACGCCATCGCCGAAATTCCAGCTTACCGATTGTACATTTTCACCAAAATACATGTCGTTGTATTCAAAAATACGTGCATTGTTTACCGTAAAGGTGGCGCTTGATACCATAATAGGAAATATCAGCCCCGGCGTGGCCGACGCGGTTACAGGTTCGGACTGTCCTTGCGGATACACGCAGGTGATGGCAAACGTGTACTCCTGCCCATTGGTTAAACCGGTTACGTTATAATTCTCCGTAGCCGGCGTATTGATGTCAACCACCTGACCGCCGGACGTAACGGTAATTTTATATCCCAACAACCGCTCGCTTGCGGGTTTTGTCCACGCAAGCCTTACCAGCGCGTTGCCCGCCCGCGCCGTAAAGTTGGTCACCGGAAATCTTTCATTCATGGGCTTGGCCGTAGCCGACACTTTCCCCGCCCGCCCCTTTTCGTAGCACGGCTGAATGGAAAAGGTGTAGCTCACGTCGTTCACCAGCCCATCAATGGTAGCAGCTGTGGTATTGGCGGCCAGCGTTTTTTCGCCACCTTCAACGCCGGTGGTGGACGATACCCACGAAAGGTAATATTCAACCGGCGTAAACCCGTCGGCCGGCGTCCATGCAAGCGCAACCTGCGCATCGCCCGCCGTAGCCGTAAAGGTGTTTACTTGTGCCAAGTCAAAATTTGCCTCCGGAAGCTCGTTGTCTTTACAGGCCGTAAAAATTACTATTCCGGTAAAGAGTAGGTAAAAAATCTTTTTCATATTATTTATTCCTTTAGTTGAAAGTTTTGTAAATTATTTTAGTTGTACCCCGGATTTTGCCACAGCAGGGCTTCGTTGTTTAACCGCTCCAACTCTGACTTCGGTATCGGGAACAGCAGCTGATTGTCAGAAATGGTGTGCCCATTGGCAGCCATTACGGCTTTGGCTTCGCCCATACGCACGATGTCAAACCAGCGATGCCCCTCATAAGGGAATTCCAGCTGACGCTCCAACATAATGGTTTTATTAAAGGCATCCTGATTTGCTACTGTCGGGTCGTTTGGCTGTATAGCGGCAAGCCCAGCGCGGGTATGCACGGCGTTAAGCGCCACCATGGCAGGCGACGTGGCAGCGTTGTCAAAGCTAACTCTGTTCAGGGCTTCGGCGTACATGAGCAGCACGTCGGCGTAGCGGAGTATGATTTGGTCGTTGCCTACATTGTTTGTGGTGGCATCCCTCGTGTCAAGAAATTTACGGGGCACATTCACGCTGCTTTCCCCTGTTGCCCGCACGTACTCGATTAACGCTTTGCGCTTATCCTGAACGGTAAAAGCGTCGCGCAATTGCTGCGTTTGGTTAAGGTTGCTCACATCCGACGTGCTAAACCAAAAGCCATGCCCTTCGCCCGGAACCGTTTTGTTGAAGCGTACGGCAAAAATAACTTCGCCGTTCATTTTGTTGCTTACATTAAACACATCGTCCGGCTCCGGCAGCAAGGTGTATCCGCCGCCAATGAGCGGAGCCAGCGCGTCGCGGGCTTCCGGCCACTTGTGAAAGGTGAGGTAGACTTTTCCCAGCAGCGCACGCGCGGCGCCCAGCGTAACCCGCCCCACATCGTTGCCGCCGTAAGCTTCGGGCAGCAGGTTTTCGTCCACAATCTGCCTCAAATCGCCGACCATCAGGTTAAGCATGTCGCTTTCGGAGCTCCGCCCAATTTGAAGCGCTTCGTCCACCGTAACCACCCTGCGCGTGGTGGGTACACCGCCCCATATACGATACATGTTGAAGTAAACAAAGGCGCGGATAAACAGGGCTTCGCCCTTGTACTGTTTTTTCAGGTCTTCGTCAACATCCGCCTTGTCAATCCTGTCGAGCACCATATTGCACCGATAGACGTTATTGTTGAAGTTTGCCCAGTAATCGGACAGCAATCCATTGGACGAATTATCTTTAAACTGGTCGATATCGTACCTGTCCTGCGTACCAGCGGTTGGCGCAGACAAATAGAGGTTGTCGCTGCGGTATTCGCAGCATTCCGTGTAAAAACTTACCTGCGACTGCAGCTTGGAGTAGCACGATACCACCGCGAGGTTAAAATCTGCCGCAGTTTTGTACATTATATCCGCAGAAATTTTGTTGTTCGGCGTCAAATCAAAAAATTCGTCGGAGCAAGACGCCATGCATGCGGAGAGCGAGAGCGAGAGTAAAAGTAGCTTATGTCTCATATCAAATCTGTTTTAAATGATTAAAATGTAAGATTAATACCTGTGGTGAATATTTTTGCCAGCGGATAGGTGCCGTAGTCTTCGCCCGGCGTGAGGGAGTTGGAGGGGCGTGCATTTACTTCGGGGTTGTAGCCCGTGTAGCCGGTAAGCGTCCACAGGTTTTGCCCCGATACGTAAATCCGCAGGTTTTGCACGTAAAATTTTTGGGTTATCCGTTGGGGGAGCGTATAGCCCAATGAAGTATTCTGCAACCGGAAGTACGAGCCGTCTTCAATATGCCATGTGGAAGTACGCCCATTGTTGCCTTTAGCTTTGCGGTTACCGCGATTAGTGTTGCCGTCGCCCGACTCGGCTTCGCTGCGCCAGCGGTTCAACCCTTCAACCATTCCGTTTGTGTTTCCTTCATTATTATTAATGTAGCGCTGGTTCAGGTTCAGGATTTCATTTCCGTACACGCCCTGAAAGTCGAACGCCAAGTCAACACCTTTGTATGAAACCGAACCGCTAAACCCGTAGGTAAAATCGGGCATATAGTTCCCCACCATGGTACGGTCTTTATCCGTATCAATCACGCCGTCACCGTCCACGTCCACAAAGCGGAAATCGCCCGCCTGCGTATTGGCAAAGTGCGGATATTTCTTCAAATCCTCTGTGGTGGCGAAAATACCGTCCTGCACCAGCACGTAGTAGCTGCCAATGGGTTGCCCCACTTGTGTAATATAGTAGGCGTGCTCTACGCTGCCCGAAGCAATTCTCGGCGTATTTTCAGGCCCCAGCGAGGTTACTTCATTCCTGTTGGCGGTATAGTTGGCGCTGAAGTGATACTTCAAACCGTTGTGAAGCTGCTGTTGCGAGGTTAATAAAATTTCCCACCCGCGGTTGTTTACGCTCCCTATATTCATCAGGGCGGTGCTGTGCCCTGCGGTATGGGGGACGGGAACGGTCAGCAGCATGTCGGAGGTGTTGGAGCTGTAGTACTCCGCCGACAGCCCCAGCAGCCCCTTGAGCAGCTGCACGTCGATACCGGTATTCACCATCGCGGTTTTTTCCCACTTTAGCTCGGGACGGCTGACGTTGTCGGGCTTGTAGCCGGGCGTCAGCACGCCGTCGCCCGACCCCAGAATGTACTCCTCCTTTGACATGGTGGCAATGTGGTCGTAGTTGCCGATGTTAAAGTTGCCCGTTTCGCCGTAGCTAACCCTCAGCTTAATATCGTCCGCAAACGACAAGGCGCCCACACTCCTGAAAAAATCCTCATCGCTTATTCGCCATGCGGCAGAAGCCGACGGGAAGTAGCCCCACCGGTTGTCCTTCCCAAAGCGTGAGGAGCCGTCGGCGCGGACAGCGGCCGAGAGCAAATACTTTCCCTTAAAGCCGTACTGCGCGCGCATGAGGTAGGAGGCTATTGTCCACTCCGTTTTGTTCGACGAGCCTTCCGTCACCACGCCGCCCCCAATCGTTTGCACGTAGTCGTTGGGGTAATCGGTAGCGTTTACCGAATTGCCCACATACGTTTCCCTTTGCGCCGACTGCACAAGAACGGCGTTAATCGCATGGCTATCGCCGATTATCGTATTATAGCTCAGCTTATTTTCCACCAGCCGGTTGAAGTAAAAGCCGGAAGAGCTGTACCCTGTGGGGTTAGAGGGCTTGTTGTAGTAAGCATGTCCCAATAGCGGCAACGCCGACTCACGGTAGCGGTCGTTATGCACGCCGTAGTAGTCGCCGCCTATGGAAAGGCTGTAGCTAAGCCCCTTAAAAAATTCATACTCCGCAAAGGCATTTCCTACCATTGCCATGCGGTTTACCGCATCGGATTGAAGCGCTGCCTGCGCCACCGGATTTAGCACGGCGTTATGCTGGTAGTCTGTGCCAATTCGCCAGTATCCGTTACCTTGGTAGTTGAACGTGCCGTCGTCGTTGTACACCGGCCACACCGGCGGCATCATCAGCGCCGACTGCACAATGCCGTTAACGCCCGAAGCATCTACCCGATTGGAGAGGGAGTAGGACGGCGAGAAGTTTACGCCGAACTTGAATTTGTTGTACTTTACATCGAGATTTAAGCGCGCGCTGTATTTTCCCAAATCGGAGCCAATCACAATGCCGTCCTTTTTCAAATAGCTAAACGATGTAAAATAATTTACGCTATTGGTTTTGCCCGACAGGGAAATGTTATGGCTTGTGGTGGGCGCCGCACGGAATATGGCGTCTTGCCAGTCGGTGTTGGTTAATTCCGGCTCGCCGTCCAGATAAGGAAACAACTCGGTTGGGATTTTGTGGTACGACTGGGGGCGGACGCTGTTGGGGTCGTCGGGCGAACCGGTTGGCACTTCATCCAGATAGGCGTTATCGTGCCCGTCTTTCGCCGCCTGCGCAAACTGGTAGGCGTCCATCAGGGCAATCTTTTTCGACACGGTTTGTATCCCGAAATAGCCGTCATATTTCATAGTCAACTTATCGGTTTTTCCCTTTTTGGTAGTAATCAATATCACGCCATTTGAGCCGCGGCTGCCGTAGATGGCCGCCGCCGAAGCGTCTTTCAATACGTCGATGGCTTCAATGTCGTTCGTATTGATATTTAATAAGCCCCGCTCCACCGGCACGCCGTCTATCACATACAGCGGGTCGCTGCCGGCGGTAATGGTGCTGATGCCGCGCACACGGATAGTGGGGCCTGACTCGAGGTCGCCGGACGGTAGCTGCACCAGCACCCCCGGCATTTTGCCGGCCAGTGCATTCCGGAAGTCGGATACCACCACATCGCCAATGTCGTCAAACTGTACAGACGATATGGACGTCGTCACGTCCTGTTTCCGTTGCGTTCCGTAGCCTACCACCACCACCTCATCCAACGTTTTCGCATCTTCCCTTAAGGTAATTGTCAGGCGTCCGTTAACGGCCAAAGCCGCGCTCACCTCCTGCGTAGCGTATCCTAAGAAGGATACCTGTAGTACGGCGTCATTCGCTACGGTGAGCGAGAAGCTGCCGCTTGCGTCGGTTACAACGGCCTGAGTGGTTCCTTTCACCAGCACGCTGGCGCCAACAACAGCTTCGCCGCCGCCGTCGCGCACCGTTCCGGTAATAGCCGCTTGCGCAAAGCCGGTGAACGGCAGCAGAAACAGCAACAATAGTAAGTGTACTTTTGTTTTCATAATGATTGGGTTTAGAAATTTAATTTTGAACTTTTTATGATGGGTTGAGGACAAAAAAACACCTCCGCCATGCAAAAAACATGTGGAGGTATATTTGATAATTGGAGAATATTTTATATAATACGCGCGCGCAGTATTATGTAACTCGTTGAGGTGTGTGTGTGTGTGTGTGTGTGTGTGTGTGTGTGTGTGTGTGTGTGTGTGTGTGTGTGTGTGTGTGTGTGTGTGTGTGTGTGTGTGTGTGTGTGTGTGTGTG
>JAITQQ010000063.1 GCA_031288855.1 Prevotellaceae bacterium | reverse complement strand
ATGTCGCCCACTTCGTATTCATTGAGTTCATCGTGCCCTTCCACAAAAGCAATTTGCCATTGCTGTTGCCGGCTCATCAGGTTTATTGCGTTTAGCAATTCATATTCCACATTTTCCTGCGCCAACAGGATATTCGCCTCAGGATTGCTTTGTGCATCTTGCTGTATGAAATTCACTGCAATTTCGCGGGTTTCTATGTAGGCGCTGTCGCTGTCACCGGCCGTTACAGGTATGGCGCAGCTGATAAGCGCTCCGGGGAACAAAACCCTTTCAATAGTGCTGCCGCCCGTGTGCTCTTGCAATATGAACGGAGCCAACCCATGTTCCTGTAAGGAAGCGTAAACGATATCCAAATCGTAAGCGTCGCCGCCGGTTTCTTCCGCTATGTCGATAAATTTATACTGAATGTGGTTTCCGGCATATACCTTTAACTCGTCGAGCGTTTCTTTAATGGTGGCTTGCAGTTTCTTGACTTGTACCGGCATGTCGCCATCCAAAAATATTTCAACGTAAAAAGAAGTTTCTAAATTTTTTGCGGTTTGTTTACTTATATCGGATAACGTGTAACGCTTGTCAGACGTAAGGTCGAGGCGGACAAAAGCGTGTTGCAGAACTATATTTAATAAAAGTAATGCCGCTATAAAACCGCCTACGCGTAATCCACTTTTTAATTTTTTGTTGCTCAATACCCATTTTGTTACCGCCACCAATGCCGCAATAACACTGGCGAAGTAGAGCACATCGCGCGAGTCAATTACGCCGCGGCTGATTGATTTGTAGTGTTCATTAATGCCCAATTGAAGGATGAAGCGATCAAGCGAAGAAAAGATGCTTAGTTGCGCCAGTCCGTCGAAGCCGGTGTAGAAGAAGAAACAGAGCGCTGCCGCCACAATGTAAGCCACAATTTGGTTTGAGGTAACGGATGAGGCGAAAATGCCAATGGCGGCGTACACGGCCGAAAGGAAAAACAAGCCGATATAAGAGCCCCACGTGCCGCCCATATCCATGTTGCCTGCAGGATTTCCCATTATATATATGCTATATACATATACCAATGTGGGGAGCAATGCACACAAGGCCAATACCACAGTGGCCAAGTATTTTCCAATAATCAGCTGCGTGTGTGTGAGCGGTTTGGTGAGCAGCAATTCCAACGTGCCCGACTTCTTTTCTTCCGCAAAACTGCGCATGGTGACGGCCGGAATGAGAAAAAGAAAAATCCATGGCGCCATGGTGAATAGCGTATTCAAATCGGCGTAACCGCTGTCGAGCACGTTCAGTTCGCCGGGCCCCAACCACATGAACCACGCGTTAATGAACAGGAATATAACCAGTGCGAGGTAGCCTGTCAGCGAGGAGAAAAACGCGCGAATTTCTTTAATAAATATAGTATGCATATCATAATTTTTGATACATTTCGGCGGCTACCCGCAGCGAAGCGCCGCTTCCGCCTATCTTGTCGCGCAGTTGGCCGTATTGCGCCAACATGGTTTGCCGTTTTTTCCCCTCGGGAAGAATAGCCGATAATTCGTGCTGCAGATTTTCTTTACTCATGCCGTGCTGTATCAATTCCGTGACCACCGGCGCATCCATAATCAGGTTTACCAACGAGATGTACTTTGTTTTTACCAGACGCTTGGCCACCTGGTATGAAATTTCGTTGCCGCCATAGCATACCACCTGCGGCACGCCAATCAGCGCCGCTTCGAGGGTGGCGGTGCCCGAAGCCACAATGGCCGCTGTGGCTTGCGCCAGTAGGGCATACGTCTGGTTATACACAATGTTGAAAAGCCCGCCGTGCAGGTATTTTTTATATTGCGCTTCGTCAATAGAGGGCGCTCCGGCTATCACAAATTGGTAACCGGGGAATTGTTCGGCCAAAAACAATATCCGCGGCAGCACATAGTTGATTTCCATAATCCGGCTTCCGGCCAGCACTGCAATGACAGGCTTTCCGGGGAGTTTATTCCGTTCGGTGAAGGTGTGGAAAGTTTCCTTTTGCGCCAGTTGTTCACTAATGCTATCCGTCAACGGATTGCCGGCATAGCAGGCGTCAATGCCCCAACGTTTGAAATAATCCGTTTCGAATGGGAAAATGATGAATAATCGATCTACATATTTTTTTAGTTGATGCACCCGCTTTTCTTTCCACGCCCACACTTTCGGCGCAATGTAATAAAACACTTTTATGCCGTGTTGTTTGGCAAATTTCGCCATGCGGAAATTGAACCCCGGGTAATCGATCAAAATCAGCACATCCGGGCGGTGTGCAAGCAGGTCTTTTTTGCAAAAACGAATGTTGCGCAATACGGCGCGTAGTTTTGCCATCACCTCAAAAAAGCCCATCACGGCCGTATCTTTGTAGTGTTTTACGAGGCTGCCGCCTTGTGCCGCCATCAAGTTGCCGCCCCAAAAGCGGAATTGTGCGGCGGGGTCGGCCTGTTTTAACCCGCGCATCAGGTTACTGCCGTGCAGGTCGCCCGACGCCTCTCCCGCTATGAGGTAATAATTCATACCACAAAGGTAAGCATAATATTTTATTGAGAGAAACGCAATACGGGGCCTTGCGGGCCCCGTATTTTATTGACAAACCAAGTTGTTATGATTTGCGTTTATTAATTTACCGTAGCCATGTGGGCAACCAGGTCGAGTACTTTATTTGAATAACCCCACTCGTTGTCGTACCACGCTACTAATTTCACAAAATTGGGATTGAGCGCAATACCGGCTTTGGCATCGAATACCGAAGTGCGTTTTTCGTGAATGAAATCGCTCGATACCACGTCGTCTTCCGTATAGCCCATCACGCCTTTCAAGTCGCCGTCGGCGGCTGCTTTCACGGCCGCTTTGATTTCGTCGTAGGTGGCCGGTTTGGCTAAGCGGCAGGTCAGGTCAACCACCGATACGTCTAATGTCGGTACGCGAAGCGACATGCCGGTCAATTTGCC
>JAITQQ010000120.1 GCA_031288855.1 Prevotellaceae bacterium | reverse complement strand
CGCTGTACAAGTGCAGGGGCAAGGTGTCGGATTTGGAGGCCTACTGCATGAATAAAAACATGTCGGCGCACGCGGGCATTGCGCATACCCGGTGGGCTACGCACGGCGAGCCCAATGACGAGAATGCGCACCCGCACTTGTCGGAAAACGGCAAGCTGGCGTTGATACACAACGGCATTGTGGAAAATTATTTGGTGCTGAAACAGGAGTTGATGCGGCGTGGCTACACGTTTCGCAGCAATACCGACACCGAAGTGCTCGTGCATTTGATTGAAGATATTTATAAGCACGAGCAGGTTGATTTGGCAGAAGCCGTGCGGTTGGCGCTGTCGGGCGTGGTGGGCACGTATGCGCTGGCTATTCTCTCTGCCGAAAATCCCGACCAGCTTATTGTGGCAAAGCGCGGCAGCCCGCTCCTGATTGGCGTGGGCGACAACGAATACTTTATCGGCTCCGACGGTGCGCCCATCGTGGAATACACCAAACAGGTGATTTATCTCAAAGACGGCGAGGTGGCGGTGGTGTCGCCGCACCGCGACATTGTAATAAAAAACAGCGCAAACGAAACAAAACGCCCCTATCTGGAAAAGCTCGAAATTAGCTTGGAGCAGCTTGAAAAGGGCAATTTCGACCACTACATGCTGAAGGAAATTTTTGAGCAGCCGAACGCCATCAAAGACAGCATGCGCGGGCGTATCAACACGCAAAAGAATGTGGTGTCGTTGGGCGGCATCATTGAGTATGAAGAGAAGATGCTCAATGCACACCGCTTTATTATTGCGGCTTGCGGCACGTCGTGGCACGCCGGTTTGATTGCCGAACACCTGTTCGAAAATTTGGTGCGCATACCGGTGGAGGTGGAGTATGCGTCGGAATTTCGCTACCGCAACCCCATCATCAACGAAGACGACGTGCTGATTGTAATTTCGCAATCGGGCGAAACCGCCGACACGCTCGCCGCATTGGAATTGGCGAAATCGAAAGGCGCTACCGTAATCGGAATATGCAACGTGGTGGGCTCTACGCTGGCGCGCAATACCCATGCGGGCTCTTACACGCATGCCGGACACGAAATAGGCGTGGCTTCCACCAAAGCGTTCACCGCCCAAGTGACGGTGCTCACGCTCATGGCGCTGAGTTTGGCGCGCAAGAAGGGGAAAATCGCCCTGTCGCAATACCATCAACTCATCAACGATTTGGAGTCCATTCCTGAGAAAATCGAAAAAATACTCACGCAGAACGACTACATCAAAGAAATTGCACAGTTTGTGGCACAAACCAACAACGCCATTTATCTTGGGCGCGGCGTGAACTTTCCTGTGGCGCTCGAGGGCGCACTGAAGCTGAAAGAAATTTCCTACATTCATGCGGAAGGCTATCCTGCCGCCGAGATGAAACACGGCCCCATAGCGCTGATTGACGAAGCCATGCCGGTGATTGTGTTGGCCACCGAACAGGAAACGTATGAAAAAGTGGTGAGCAACATTCAGGAAGTGAAAGCCCGCAAAGGCAAGATTATTGCTATCGTGAGTCAGGGCGACACACTGGTGAAAGAAATGGCTGACTACGCCATTGAAATTCCGCGCACGGAAGAATTGTTGACGCCGTTGGTGTCGTGTATTCCCTTGCAACTATTGGCCTACCACGTGGCGTTGCTGCGAGGCTGCGATGTGGATAAACCCCGCAATTTGGCGAAATCGGTATCGGTAGAATAGAAACAATTTGGCAATATGAAATTCGCAAATCTGGAATTTGACCGCTACCCGCTATTTTTGGCGCCTATGGACGAAGTGACCGACGCTTCGTTCCGCTACGTCTGCAAACAGTTCGGCGCCGACATGATGTACACCGAATTTGTGGCGGCCGACGGGCTCATCCGCGATGCGGCTTCCACTGTGGCTAAGATGGCCATCTACGAGCACGAGCGCCCTATCGGAATACAACTTTACGGACACCTGATTGAGCCTATGGTGGAAGCGGCGCAAATTGTTGCACAGGCTGCACCCGACGTCATTGATATTAACTTCGGGTGTCCCATGAAGAAGATTGCCGCACGCGGCGCCGGCTCCGGCATGATGCGCGAACCGGACAAAATGGTAGAGATGACGCGGCAAATCGTGAACGCGGTGAACATTCCGGTAACGGTGAAAACGCGGCTCGGGTGGGACGAGAACAGTAAAATTATCGTAGAACTTGCCGAACGTTTGCAAGACGTGGGCATCGTAGCGCTCACCATACATGGGCGCACGCGGGCGCAAGTCTATAAGGGCGAAGCCGACTGGACACTGATTGGCGCTGTGAAAAATAATCCGCGCATGCACATTCCCATCATCGGCAACGGCGACGTGGACAGCCCGCAACGCGCCAAAGAAATGTTCGACCGCCACGGCGTTGACGCCATCATGATAGGCCGCGCCACTTATGGGCATCCGTGGATTTTCAGGGAAATAAAACATTTCTTGAACACCGGCGAACTGTTGCCCGAAATGAGCGTAAAGGAGCGGGTGGCGTTAGCCAAACTGCATCTTACAAAATCGTTGGAAGAGAAAGGCGCACGCACCGGTGTGCTCGAAATGCGGCGCCACCTCAGCAATTACTTCAAAAACCTGCAGGACTTCAGAAACACCCGCCGTGAATTGGTGACGGAAAACCAACCCGAGAAAGTTTTCGCGCTGCTCGACACCATTCTCGAGCGTTGGGGATGATGTTGCTTTAGTTATGATTAACCAGTCCGTCGTGATACAATGTTTCCGGAGCAATATCCACATTATTGTCCCATGCAACACTGTCGAATGCCACCTTCACAGTCCGGAATATTTTTGGGTCTTTCAACGTACGAAAAACACCGGTTTCCAAAAGTGGCTTCACATCGTAATAGCGTTGCTCGTTGTTCTCGAAAGTGAGATGCAACCAATAATTTTCCAACGGCGTAACTGATTTTACTGTCCAATACATAACCGTGTTATTTTAAAGGTTCGATTTTAAAAGGTTCCTCTCCGTTACGACATAATTCCCAATCGGCTGTCAAATTATCTTTATGAATTTCCACCCATGCCTGCACAAGACGCATTTGGCGTACCGGCAATTGTCCTTCCATAAGATTTCCGGTCGCTATATCAATAACAGCATTGTATTGCTGATATTGCACATGAACATGCGGCGGCTGATGGTCTTTATAATACATTCGGATAATCAATCCAAAAAAAATCGAAAGTGTTGGCATACCGTTTTAGTGTTTTATTAGCCCAAAGATAGTATTTTTTTATTAAATTTAAAACGGAAGTTCTATTTTTTCCAACTCGCCAACTGTTTTGCGAATAACCTCGTCGGGCAACTCGTAGTTCCGGAGCTGTCCGGTAAGATATTGTTCATACGCGTAAAGGTCAATCATGCCGTGTCCTGAAAGGTTAAAGAGAATGGTTTTGCTTTTCCCTTCTTCTTTTGCTTTCAGCGCCTCGCGGATAGCCACTGCAATGGCGTGGGTTGA
>JAITQQ010000102.1 GCA_031288855.1 Prevotellaceae bacterium | reverse complement strand
TAACCGCCGCATCCGAAGTGAGGTTTTGAAAGTTGACGCCATATACCGACACGTCTGCGGATGTTTCAATGTAGATGGCTTTATTGCGAATGATTTCTCCTTCGGTATTATAGGCCTGCGCTTCCGGGATGGGTACCGTGCGAATATTCTTGGCCGGCACCATGAAAGGGGTTGACCATCCTGTATTGGGGTTGGTAATGGTGCCCGACGCTGCGGTGAGGGAAGCGAAAACCAGGTTGGTGGTTAACGTACTTTCTGAGTTCGGGTATCTGTTTTCCAGAAAGGCTGCCCAGAATTTTTGCCCCTGCGTGCCATCAATTCCTCTGAGGCATGTTTTTCCGGGCTGCACAATGGTAAGGGTTTCCGGGCAAGCTCCGGACTGTGAAATGGTGATATGCCCGAGGCGTTGGTTGTATGTGTCGTTGCTCTCTATGGAGGTTATTGTGATTGAAGACCCGTTTTCCGTCAAAGAAAACCACTGTACATCTGATATTGCGTCAAAAGAAAGCTGAGACGATGCAGTCAATGTATAACCACTGCCCGCCGCTCCAATGATTAATGTATCTAAATACTGGTTAAATAAGGAAGTGCATTGGGCGGATGCAGGCATGGAAATGAATAGAACCAACCCCACAAATCCCGTTCGAAACAAATTTAGCTGCATGACTCATTCCCGTATTTATATTATACAAAGATAAAATAAATTGTTAAAAATACAGGCAAGATGTCGCTTACTTTTTCTCAATAACTTCTACGTAGGTGTGGGTGAAGCCGCTGCGGTGCAAAGTTTCCAATACTTGCTCGGCGTCGTTTTTCCGGGCGTAAGGGCCTACAACATATTCGGTTTTCCCGTTGAGCACGGCGCGGACAATGTCTTTGCCGGTGGCTTGCTGCACGGTTTTCAGCAGGTTTTGCGGCAACCCCGAAGGATAATCGCCCAACACAATTTGGTAAGCCGCCTCTTGGGTTGAAGCAGTTTCCTGTTTCTTTACCGGATTTTTCCCCTCATCTATCCGGGCTTGTTTTACAGTAACGCTTTTGCCGTCTTTAAAGGCCGCAATCATGGCGTCTTTGAATTGGCGTTTCACCGCCGGCAATTGTTTTTGCGCCTCGTTGAACAGCGGAAACGAGCCAATGGCATACAACCACTTATTACCTTGCTCCGTTGCAAATACCGGCGTGAACTGTTTCAGTTCGTGTGGCTCGAGTTTGCGTGAAAAAATACCAATCTGGATGCGGTAGCTGACGCCCTCTACCGGTTCGTTGTAGTAAATTTGGGTGGGCGCATTTGTTTTGAACGTGAAATCTTTTTCTTCCACTATTTCCACTACAGGCTGCTGTATAATCAACGCCGGCAAGGTCATTATGCGATCGGGATTGGGCGTGAACGATACTTGTTGCGGCTGCAGCTTGCTTTCCGTTTTGGGCGCAGGCGCTGTTTTGACCACAGGCATGATGCCTTGTTCCAGCATTTGGTATTCCGTTTGCCGGATGTCATCGTGCGCCTGTTGGAGTTCTGTGTAATATTGTGTGATGGTTTGTTCGCGCAGTTCAATTTTTATAGCCAGGCTGCGTTGTTGTTGCTCGTTTGTGGCGGCGGCATAGTCGGTGCGCAACTTGTCGAGTTCCTGTTGCGCTACGGCCATCCAGTCGGTAAGTTGTGTTATTTTCTTTTGCAGTGCCTCTATTTGCGTTGAAAATTCATTGGTAGTGGCAGTGGGTGCGGTGTCGGTAGCGGATTCCTGCACAGCAAGAGGAAGGCTTTCGAGTTGCAAAATTTCGGGCAGGGTGGCGAGTGCGCGTTTCACCGGCGTGCCTTCCAATGCTATTTTGTATATGCTTACTTGATCTTTGGCCGCGTCGCGGGTAGAGACAAAACAGGCATACAAGCCATCGGCATCGGGCACGTAGAGCATATCGTCATGCACCGACGACAGCGGAAACCCTAGATTTTCGGGAGTGCTCCATTCGCCGTCGTGCAGCGTGCTTTTATAAAGGTCGTAGCCGCCCATGCCCTGATGCCCGGTGGAAGAAAAATACAAGGTTTGTCCATCGGGGGTCACGTACGGAAACCGTTCGTCGAATGGCGTGTTGATGGTTTCACTCAACTGTTCGGGAGCGCTCCATTCGTTGTTAGGCATGCGGTGCGTTACATAAATATCCCATCCGTTACGGCCGTCGGAACCGTGTGAGGAAAAATACAAACTTTCAAGTGTTGCCGGTGAAGCGAAAAGAAACGGTTTGATGGCGCCGGTGTCGCCTTTTGCACGTAGCGCATCGGGCGTTAACGCCCAACCGCCCGGAAGATTCAGGTCATAGCAGGTGTAGAAATTTTTCAGCGGAACAGTTGCTTTTCCTATTACCTGAGGCGTAAAAGTGAATTGCAGGAGTTGCGCTCCGTTTTCGCATCGAACGATTTCCCTTGCAATTTCGGCGCGGAGCGACGAGTCGGTTGCAGTGGCGAGCAGTTGCGAAAAAATAGTTATGGCTTCCTTAAATCGGTACGAAAAACGTAATGTTTCGCCTTTTTTCATTTCGGTGCGCAGTGCGGCATTTTGTGCCGGAGCGCTGCCGCACACAAACATTAAGACAATAAAAAGCAATATATCTGCCGTTTTTCTCATACCGCAAAGGTAGATAAAAAAATCGTATTTGCTGCCGTATTGCCTTTTAGGCATTTGCGATTACACAAAAGATTCTTCGTTCCAGCCCAATTTTACAAGTTCGATTTTGGATGGGTCGGCAACGCCCAAGTGATACCGGGTATCTGCCAGTTCAATGTGTTTGGCCGGAGGATTCAATGGTTTGTCTTCTTGGAAAAAGACATTGCGCTTACCTTGTATGATGCGAAGCCCAACCGAATCGACGGCAACCGGGTCGAATCCGACAATTAACCCGCTGTATCTCCACATGTATTCTTCCGAAACGTCCTGCGCCGTGCGGTGGTGGAACAGCGGCCTGAATAAAATCAGCACATGCAGGCGGGTTTTGTCTTTTACCATCGGAAGGTCGTACAGCGCCGCCAGGCTTGCGCACGAATCGTCGTGGTAAGACGACGGCTGCGGGGAAAACATGATGTAATTCTTGATGCAACTGCCTACGCCCGACCATGCGTGTGTCCGCATGGGGCGTACATTAATCAATGCTGTTGACTTCTGAAAAATGGGATCGTCTTTGACGCCCCGGTCGTTGATGCTCATGTTGTCTTCACGCACACCGGCCTGAAGTACCCGCTC
>JAITQQ010000068.1 GCA_031288855.1 Prevotellaceae bacterium | reverse complement strand
GAGCTCACAGGCGTAGGAACGTGTGATTTCAAGTTCTTCTCGGTTATCAACCAAAAATAACGGCGTGTCTTCTACTTTTTGGGTTTTACATACGCGCTGTTCAATCCTTTCAGCACATCCTGCGTAATATTTAACGAGGGATGCCCTTGCATCACCGCATTGGTTGACCCGCTGGTGCTGAGGATAAGCGAATAGTTGTGGGTTTTGTTGTATTCGGACAGGTATGTCAACACCGCATCGTAAATGCGGCGCAGCATCACGGCTTCTTCTTCGGACATATCCACGCGCAGCTTTTCGGCATATTGTTGCAGGTCTTGTTGCTTTTGTTGCAACTTCATTTGCAACTCTTCGGCCTGCGAGCGGGTAATCAGCCCCTTTTGCACTTTTTCCTGAAAGTCTTTGGCTTCGCGCTCAAAAGAACGCCCGCGCTTGGTGAGGTCGTCATCGGCGGCTTTGGCTTTTTGTTCAAATTCGAGCCGCAGTTCATGGAACATATCATATTTATTCACTAACGAATCAATTTGAATGTACACGATGCTGCCTTCGGCGGCCACAATACTGGTGCTGTCGCCGCTGTTTATGGCAGCCGGTGCGTAACCTTTTCCGCCGGAGCCGCAAAAATGGAGCACATATAATACGATAACCGCAACGGCCAAAGCCACATTGACAATAAATGATGTTTTTTTCATACTAATTATTTTTTATACTTTTAATTTTTTATTTTTTCCAACTTATGTTTCCACCGCTTGTGCGACCACAACCAATATTGCGGCGCGCGATTAATGCTTTGTTCGAGTAAGGCTGCAAACCGGCGGGTTATTTCAAACTCGGGCAAACTTTTCGGATTGTCGCAAATTTTGATGAATACCACCTTGTATTTTCCGCGAGCCACGCGCTGCATGTCCACGTAGAAGACCGGTAGGTCGAGGCGTGTGGCCATTTTCTCCGCGCCCTCGAAGAACAGGCTGTCCTGATGCAGGAACGTAGTCCATGCCTTTGACGTCGGCGCCGGCGACTGGTCGGCAATGAACACATACGACACAGGCTCGTCACGGTGCGTCAGCATGTAGCGCGAGATGTGCTGCATGGGAATAATGATGCTTTTGCAGTAGTGTGTGCGTATGCGCTTCATGAGCTTATCGACTGCGCCGTGCTGCGGCTTGAAGGCTATCTTGAGGTTGAAGTGCAGGCCTGCAAAATTGAGGTATTCCCAATTCCCGAAATGCCCCAATACCCACACTGTACTTTGCCCGCGTTGAATGTAATCGTCAATAATTTCAATATTTTCGAACGAAATAAACTTCTTCGCTTTTTTGGCAGAAGTGCCCAGGGTTTTAATATTTTCAAAGAACAGGCCGGTGAAGAAACGGTAATATTGGTTCGCAATACTTTTTATTTCGCTGTAGCTTTTTTCGGGAAACGAGCGCGCCAGATTTGTATAGATTACCGATTTCCGGTAACCCGGCACATACCGGAAGAAGAAATACACCACATCAGACAAGACAAAGAGCACGCGCTTCGGCAACCACGCTATCGGGTATAAAAAGCATAACAATAATCCATAGAGCAAATTTGTTAGCATGCAAATTTATCTAAAATAATTTACAAATATATAAAGAAGTTCGATTTATTTCACTATCTTTGTTAAATCTAACCTTAAAAAAAGAGCGATTATGTTTAAAAATCACCCCAAAGGACTTATAGGCGCCGCGCTGTCAAATATGGGCGAACGTTTTGGTTTCTATATTATGATGGCCATTCTTACCTTGTTCATTTCATCGAAATTTGGACTTTCCGAAACAAATACCGGCTATATTTATTCCGGGTTTTACGCCTCTATCTATTTGTTGGCGCTTGTTGGCGGTATTATTGCCGACCGCACCCGCAATTACAAAGGCACTATCCTGATGGGGTTAATAATTATGGCTGTAGGATACTTTCTTATCGCTGTTCCCACGCCTACGCCGGTCCCAAACCTGCCGCTCTATTTAACGCTTACTTGTGTCGGGTTGCTCGTGATAGCGTTTGGCAATGGTTTATTTAAAGGTAATTTGCAGGCGCTTGTCGGACAAATGTACGACAAGCAGGAATACCGGGATTTTATCAAAGAGAAATACGGTGTGGATGAAAATGGCCGTGCAAAACGCGATTTCCGCGATGCAGGCTATCAAATCTTCTATATGTTTATCAACGTTGGCGGATTTTTTGCCCCATGGATTGCCATTGCCGTGCGTAACTGGTGGCTCAAGGTGAACGGATTCGACTATAATGCCCAACTCCCGGAGCTTGCGCATAAATTCATTGAAAGCCCCGCTGCGCTAACTACCGAACAGGCGGCCAATCTCACCAAATACTCCACAGATGTGATGCTCGATGGGTCTGCGATTTCCGACATGGGAACTTTCTGCCACGAATATCTTAATGTGTTTAATCGCGGCTTTCAATATGCTTTCTTCGCCACTATCGTGGCTATCGGCATATCCATCGTAATTTATTTAGCCAATAAGAAGAAATTTCCCAATCCGGCCGCTAAAGCAAAGAAAGGCGAAAAAGCCGCATCGGGTAATGAGATAACAATGGCGGCCACAGAAATCCGTCAGCGAATTCTTGCTTTGTTTGCCGTGTTCGGCATCGTTATTTTCTTTTGGTTTTCGTTCCACCAAAACGGCTATTCGCTTACCTATTTTGCGCGCGACTACATCAATCTTGATGTGATTAATATTGATTTGGGATTTACAACACACAAAGGTGCGGAAATTTTCCAATGTGTTAATCCGTTCTTCGTAGTGTTCCTGACGCCGGTTATCATGTGGCTTTTCGGTTCATTGAAGAAAAAAGGCAAAGAACCTTCCACGCCGAAGAAAATCGCGATGGGTATGGGTATTGCAGCGTTGGCTTACGTGTTTATCCTGCTGCTTTCAGTGGCGTTGCCCGACAAGTCAACATTGGGTAATCTTTCGGCAGACGCTATTCAAACCATGCAGCTTACTCCGTGGGTGATGGTGGGCATGTATTTTATCCTCACTGTGGCGGAACTTTTTATCTCGCCGCTGGGCTTGTCGTTTGTGTCGAAAGTGGCGCCTCCCCACTTGCAAGGGATTATGCAAGGATGTTGGCTTGCCGCTACTGCAGTAGGCAACCTTATCCTTTTTATAGGCGGATTACTATATACCGCCGTGCCGCTGTGGGCTTGCTGGCTTGTGTTTGCTGCCGCCTGCTGCCTCTCAATGTTCGTAATGCTCCTGATGGTGAAATGGCTTGAGAAAGTGGCAGAGTAACACAGTTTAATGAATGAACTGAACTTTTGGGAAAATATGATTATCCAAGGTGAAATAGCAAAAAAACAAAAAGAGTTTTTATCTCTATGCCATCGGCATCGTGTCCGTTCGTTGTATGCTTTCGGGTCTGCAACAAACGACCGTTTCGATGCTACGCGTAGCGATATTGATTTGCTCGTTGACCTTTACGACAACGACCCCATCCTGCAAGGAGAGGAATTGTTATCGTTATGGGATGACTTTGAATTATTTTTTCACCGGAAAGTCGATTTATTAACTCATGGTTCTATCCGCAATCCTTTTTTGCGCCGGAGCATAGACTCCCAAAAAGTTTTGATTTATGATGGAACGAAGC
>JAITQQ010000012.1 GCA_031288855.1 Prevotellaceae bacterium | reverse complement strand
TCGGTGTACGTGTGGTTTATGCCGAATCTCAGGTCAACATTTCCCTGCGGGTTGATTGTAATTTCATTGCTTCCGAAAACTTTTCTGAACACATTGCTCCGTATGTTGAAAGTAGTGGGCAACTGTCCCGACTTCAGCCCTCCGGAAGCTTGTGCCTCATTCCGGTCAATCCATCCGCTGCGCAGCAGATTCAGAAATTGTTCGCGGCGGTATTCCTCTGCCGAAATCACTTTATAGGGCATGACCATGCGCGTATCAAAACTGTAGTAGTAAAGATAATTGTTCGCTACCGGATCATACACGATAAGCGGCTTATCCGAAAAAAGCGCCGCAGATGACGGCTCTGCCTCCAAAGCGGGCTCTTGCTCTTGCGCGCTCACCGTTAATGTCAATCCGCAAAGAAACACCAAAATAATATGTGAGAATAAACAACGCACTACAACTGTTTCAATGCTGCTTTAATGAGTTCTTCCAAAGAAATTTGTTGCTTTTCACGTAATAAACCGGTTAGCACTTTGTCGGCCGGCGCTTTTGCAAATCCCAGCATCACCAAAGCTGATAGCGCTTCTTCGTGTAGCCCGGCTACGGAAGTGCCGCCCGGAATGGTTGCCGTATCGACCGTCTTTATGATTCTGTCTTTCAATTCTACTACTAACCGTTGTGCGGTTTTCATCCCGATTCCTTTAATGCTTTGCAATTTCCTGACATCGTCGTGCATAATTGCCGCACGCACTTCGCCCGACGTTAAAGAGGAAAGAATCATGCGCGCCGTGTTCGGCCCGATACCCGAAACGCCTATCAGCAAACGAAATATTTCCCGTTCTTCTTTTTCAAAAAAACCGAACAGCAATTCCGCATCCTCGCGCACAATGTGGTGTATCCACAATTGCACTTCTTTCAAATTTCCCACACTGCTGTAGGTCTGCAATGATATGTTGACCGCATAGCCCACGCCGCCGGCATCTACCACCACGTAGGTTGGCGTAAGTTCCGCTACAATTCCTTTTATATATTCATACATATAAAATTATAATTAAGCCTAATTTACAAAGATACTTACTTTTTTGATTTTTTAAAAATTTTTAACTAAGTTTGCCTCCATGTTTACACTCCAAACCATACGAAAAGATTTTCCTGCCTTGGCGCAGCAAGTATATGGAAAGCCGCTCATTTATTTTGATAATGCCGCTACTACACAAAAACCCGCTCCTGTAATAGCGGTTGTAAATGAGATGAACAGCCTTACAAACGGCAATATTCACCGCGCGTTTCATTACCTCGGAAATATTTGCACCGAACGTTACGAAGAAGCCCGCGAAACAGTGCGGAAATTTCTTAATGCCTCTTCTACGGAAGAAATTATTTTCACGGCGGGGACTACTGCCGCCATCAACACGGTGGCGTTCTCTTTCGGCGAACGCTTTGTGCACACCAACGACGAAATTGTGATTACCGAAGCCGAACACCACTCCAATATCGTGCCGTGGCAGCTGCTGTGCGAGCGCAAAGGCGCTGTATTAAAGGTGTTGCCGGTAAACGACGACGGTACTTTGTTGGTGGAGAAGCTACACCAATTCCTGTCGAAAAAAACCAAACTGATTTGTGTCACGCAAGCCTCTAATGTGCTTGGCGTCATAAATCCCATTAAGGATGTGGTGGCCACAGCCCACGCCCACGGCGTGCCTGTGCTCGTAGACGGCGCACAGGGCGCTGCACACGGAGGAATAGACGTGCAGGAAACCAATTGTGATTTTTATGTTTTTTCCGGGCATAAACTCTACGGCCCTACAGGCACCGGCGTTCTTTACGGCAAGCAAAGGCTGTTGAACGAAATGCCGCCTTACCAAAGCGGGGGTGAAATGATTGCTTCCGTGTCGTTTGAACAAACCACATACGCCGGGTTGCCTTTGAAATTCGAAGCGGGAACGCCTAATTTCACCGGCGTTTGCGGATTGAAGAAAGCCATCGATTATGTGCAGGAACTCGGTTGGGCAGCCATAAGGGAACAGGAGAACAAGCTGGTAGGCTATGCCATGCAACGCCTGCAGGAGATTGACGGATTACACCTTTACGGCACGGCGCCGCACAAAACAAGTTTGGTGTCGTTCAACATTGACGGCATACACCCCACCGACGCCGCACAGCTCTTAGACAAAATGGGCATTGCCGTGCGTTCCGGGCATCTCTGCGCAGACCCGCTCATGCAGCGCTTTCAGGTACAGGGCATGCTCCGCTTTTCATTTTCATTCTACAACACCACCGAAGAAATTGATGCGGCAACAGACGCCCTTAAAAAAATCAAACAACTGTTACACTAATGCAAATAGCCGAACTCGCACAACAAATTATTGACGAATTTGCGTTGTTCCCCGACTGGATGGACAAGTACGAACATCTTATCGAATTGGGAAAAACGTTGCCGCCTTTCGACGAAAAAAACAAAACCGGCTCGCACCTGATTGAGGGCTGCCAGTCGCGCGTGTGGCTCGACGCTACTTACGAAGACGGAAAAATAATATTTACCGCCGACAGCGACGCCATCATCACCAAAGGCATTGTGTCGCTGCTGATACGTGTGTTTTCGGGACAACCGCCGCAAGCCATTATTGATGCAAACCTCGATTTCATTAATCAAATCGGGTTGAAGGAAAACCTTTCTCCCACGCGCTCCAACGGTTTGTTGGCCATGGTGAAGCAAATGAAAATGTATGCGCTGGTATTCCTGTCCAAAAAACCATAGCCGGCCGGCGCCTCAAACAAACACGAATGAATGTTTTTCTTTTGTTGGGAAGTAATTTGGGAAACCGGTTAGCCGCGTTGCAGGAAGCCCGCGCGCTGTTGTCTGCGCAAGTGGGCGCTGTTGTGGGGCAGTCGGGTTATTACGAAAGCGAGCCTTGGGGTTTTGAAGCGCCCACCTGGTTTATCAATCAAGCGCTGCACATCGAAACCCACCTCACGCCTTTAGTACTTTTACACACCATTCAACACATCGAACAGCAGCTTGGGCGGGTGCGCGCCACGCCTCCAGGCGTTTACGCCTCGCGCCCTATCGACATCGATATTCTTTTTTACGGCAACGACATTATCCATACGCCGGCGCTCACCGTTCCGCACCCGGCGTTGCACCAACGCCGGTTTGCCTTGCTGCCGCTTTGCGACATTGCCCCCGGGCACATACACCCGGTGTTGCACAAAACCACCGCCGAGCTCCTGCAACAATGCGATGACCAAGGCACGGTGCGAAAGTTATGAATGATGAACTGTAGAGACGCGGCATGCCACGCCGCACCGCGCGGGTTTGCCCCCGCACGTGCCACCCCGGGTGGCGGCGCTCCGCGCCTTACCCGGGGTTATGCAAATGGTTTCCCTGCGGGAAACGGCGGCAAAACACCCCCACCTTTCTACCGACATGGCGTGCCTGACGGCACACCGCCTCTCCCCAAACACCGCACGTGCCCACCCCGAAACGTAGGGCGTTGCCCTACGCTGATTGATGGCGAGGCCTGCGGCCTCACATTCCGTAGGAATGTGCCGCTTGGTAGAAACCGGGATATATCCATTAATGTTGCATCCTGTAGGGATGCATCCCTGACGG
>JAITQQ010000158.1 GCA_031288855.1 Prevotellaceae bacterium | reverse complement strand
AGCCAGCAAGAAGAGGAGGCTGTTGTGCAAGCAGGATAGGCGTTTATCAAAAACTGGTAATCCCCATTAGCGTCTCCGGTTGGCACACGCCAACCTTCGGGACAAATCCCCTGACAGGCGTTTGCCGTTGATCCGGTACCTGTACAACCCACGTCTGCATTCGAGCCGCGATATGCTCCCGGTTTATTTATGGCAGCAGCCCAGTCATACATATATCCCCTGTTAGATGGTGTAAGGCTGGTTTTCACATTCGTGCAATCCCCATAGTACGTCTTGTCAGTAAGCGAGGTCACATTACCGGTCTGGTCTTTTCCATCTGACCCGGTAAAGGTGGTCTTGTTACATTTGTCCCCAAACTTCAAATCCTGCACCATCCATATATGCCCATCAGCCATTTTCTTTACTTTATACGTTTGCACATTATTTGACTCCCGCGTATCGGTAAGATACCAATAGTTGCCGGTGGTAGCGGTATTACAAGGGTTAAATGCCGTGAAATTTACCGTCGCGCCCGGCGGAGTGCAACTCATTATCCCCGGCGCACCGGTCTTGTCGCTAAACGACTGTACTGTGTAACTCGCCGGAACCGAGAACGGGCTGCCCGACTCACGGGTTATTGTACCGCTTCCGCTATCTTTAAGCACAATCTCATACGGCGGAGTTCCTGTAAACGATAATTCTGTGCCGGAAATATATTCTCCCACCGGCGGGTAATTCGACGCATACGCGCACGCGCCTGCAACGTTAGTAGCGGCATTAAACAACAGTTTCACCGTTGCGGAAAAACTGCCGTTTGCTCGTGCATTGCCGACTATCCACACGCCTTTGTCGTTGCCGGATATTTTTGTCACTGTGCCTGCCGACGCCGTTGCGCCTGTTACCGGCAACCGCTCCATCCTGCCGACATTGTTGTAGTCCACAAATACCCACACCGTGTCGCTCCATGGAGACACCGGCATAGGCGTTTTCCAACTTACATTAAACGTTACCGTTCCGGCATCTACCGCAAGGCCTGACACGGTCACGCCGTTTTGTGCCGATAATACAATTGGGCACAGCAGCAATGCGGCCACGATTTTGATTTTTCTAAAAATTTTGGTTTTCATATTTTATCAATTAAAAATTTCATTAATCACATTTACATTCCGTCAGGAATGTGTCGCTCGGTAGAAAAAATGAAATACCCCACCATATCTGCATCCTGTAGGGATGCATCCCTCCGGGATGCGGAAAGCCACAACAATTATTATAGGTATTCATATCTTATATATTATCACATCAGCACATTTGTTTTTCCGTTCCCCGTTAACCGTTTTCCGTTCTCCGATAAAAAAAAGGGCCGCCAACCTACAACAGATAAATAAAAAAAGAAGAAGAACTAATTATTTCGGCAGCCCTTTACATACACACAATACAATCCCGCGTCGCATTTAAAATGCAACGTACATTTTTAACTGTAGAATAAATTCGATTTATTTCTTAGTGATAAAATAAAAAAGCACGAACCTAAAATACCTTAAGTAGAGGTTCGACAAAACCTGAAACAATAGATAAATTAGGCTCGTGCTTTGACACGAGCGCTAACCCAAAGACTCTATTGTTTCCGAAAATTTGTCGATTTCTACTTAAGAGTGCTTAAAGCTAACACTTAGAAATTATGCAAAGAACAAAAAAAAACTTTACACCGCAAATATAAATACATTTTTTTAAAATCCAAATATATTTATGTTAAAATGAGTTATAAACTGCTTAGTTCTTCTGCATACATAGCTATTTCTACTCCACAAATGCTATGATTTCGCCTTTTTCCACCATGTCGCCTTGCTTGGCAAAGGCCGCTACGATTTTGCCGGTAAAGTTCGATTTCACCGGCTCCACGCCGTAGTAAGCCTGAATGAAACAAAGCGCATCGCCTTCTTTTACCGCGCTGCCTTCTTCGGGCGCTACCGAAGCGCCATACGGCTCGTAGCTCCACAATATCTGTCCGCGCACCGGCGCATGGACAGGCTGCGCCTTCGGGTGGTTTTCCATTATTTTTTCCACTTCTATCTTGGGGATTTCAACCACAGGGCGTGTGACTACGATAGGCGCACCGGCTTTTTCCTTCGCCGCTTCCAAATCGTGGTCGAAACGTTCTTTCGCCACGCCCGAGCGGTAATCAAGATACTGGCGTTCGTGCATGGCGTATTCAAATAATTCTTCTTCGTCCTTGCCTGTGTCCCAGCCTTTGGCTTTCATGTCGGCGCGGAAACGGTCGAGCTCATCGGGGAACGCATCCTGCGGGTCGCCGGAGTAGAATTCGAGTCCGTTTTTCTTGGCCAGTTCCGCGATTTCCGGCGCCAGCGGACCCGGAAGCCGCCCTGTCTTTCCGAGAATCATGTTCCAACTGTCTTTGTCAATCATAGAGAAGCGCGGCTCGTCTTTGGCCAACGACAGGATATTCATCAGCGCGATATTTTTCACATACTGGCTGAACGGCGTTACTAACGGCGGGTAGCCGAGTTTCGGCCACACATATTCCACTTCGCGGAAAAGTTGCACCACGAGGTCGTTAAACGCCACTTCTTTCTTGTGATGCTGACGGAGCGCCAGGTTAATGGCGTTGTGCATACCTTTCAGGTCGGACATCATAGAGCCCATCATGCCACCGGGAAGGCCGCATCCTACGAGGAGCGAGGTCATCACCTTGTTGCCGGGATCGATAAAATAGCCCAAAAATTCATCAATGAAACTTTGCGTGAGGCGGCGTGCTTCCATGTAGGCGTCCATGTTGATGTCGGGAACGCTGAAGCCTGCATCCTTCAGCATGGCTTGGATGGTAATCACGTCGGGGTGCACCATGCCCCACGAGAGCGGCTCCATAGCCACATCGAGGTAATCAGCGCCGTTCTTCGCCACTTCAAGCATGGAGGCTACGGAAAATCCGGGCCCGGTGTGCCCATGGTACTGCACAGGAATTTGAGGATATTGCTCCTTGATGCCTTTCACAATTTGCCCGAGACTGTGCGGGCGGCCGACGCCGGCCATGTCTTTCAAACAAATTTCCTGTGCGCCTTCCTTAAT
>JAITQQ010000133.1 GCA_031288855.1 Prevotellaceae bacterium | reverse complement strand
CGCAATGCGGGCGCTGCGGTTAGGGTCATACTCAATCGTTTTCACGGTGGCTTTGACGCCGTCTTTATTCCGCAAAAAGTCGATGATGCGGTACATGCGCTTGTGGCCGCCGCCCACGTAGCGCATCGTCATTTTACCTTGGTTGTTGCGGCCGCCCGACTTGCGTAACGGCGCCAGCAGCGACTTTTCGGGAGTACCGGTGGTAATATCATCAAACGCGCTGATGACTTTATGTCTTTGTCCCGGTGTTACCGGTTTGAATTTACGTACTGCCATGGCTTAAATGTTGCTGTAAAAATCAATTTTGTCTTCTCCGGCCAGCGTGATAATCGCTTTCTTATAGTGATTGGCGCGGCCTGTCAATAATCCCGCTTTGGTAAAGCGGCTCTTACGTTTTCCATGGTAGTTCGCGGTGTTCACATCTTTCACCGTAACTCCGTACATGTCCTCAACCGCTTTCTTAATCTCCAATTTATTGGCAGCGCGGTCAACTACGAAACCGTAACGATTCAACTTTTCGCCCTGAATCGTCATTTTCTCGGTTATTATCGGCTTTATCAATATTTCCATGTCTATTCTTTTTGAGCTTGTCCCAATTGCTTATTCAGCGCCTCAACCGTAGTGTCGATCAACACAAGGTTGGTGGCATTCATAATGTCGTAGGTAGTCAGTTCCGAAGACGTGATCACCTTTACACGTTGCAGGTTGCGGGACGACAAATAAATGTTAGTATTATTTTCGGGAAGCACCATCAACACTTTTGCGCGATCCTCGAATTTCAGATTTTTGCAAATAGCCGTAAACTCCGATGTTTTCGGGGCTTCCATGGTAAATTGCTCCAACACGGTAATGGCGCTGCCTTTGGCTTTAACCGAGAGCGCACTTCTACGTGCCAGTTGTTTGAGCTTTTTGTTCAGCTTAAAACTGTAATCACGCGGCTTGGGCCCGAAAATCGTTCCGCCGCCCACGTAGATACCCGATTTGATGCTGCCGTGGCGTGCGCCGCCGGAGCCCTTCTGACGAATAACTTTCTTGGTGCTGTATGACACTTCGCCGCGTTCTTTCGTCTTCGCTGTCCCCTGGCGTTGGTTGGCCAGGTATTGTTTCACATCCAAATAAATGGCATGGTCGTTCGGCGCGATGCCGAATACCATATCGTCGAGGGTAATTTTCTTTCCCGACTCTTGCCCGTCGATTTTATATACTGATAGTTCCATCGTCCGTTACTCCTCTATTAATAGGTATGACCCTTTTGCACCGGGGATGGACCCCTTCACCAACAGCAGGTTGTTTTCGGGAATCACCTTCAATACTTTCAGGTTTAATATCTTTACTTGATCGCCGCCCATGCGCCCGGCCAAGCGTTTTCCGGGGAATACGCGCGAAGGCCACGACGAAGCGCCCATAGAACCCGGGGCGCGCAAGCGGTTATGTTGGCCGTGGGTTTGTCCGCCCACACCGCCAAATCCATGACGGCGCACCACGCCTTGAAACCCCTTGCCTTTAGAAGTACCCGTAATATCGACCCAGTCTTCTTCCTGAAGCACGTCGCCTACGGTAATCACATCGCCCAACTGCACCGGTTTCTCGAAGTCGTTTTCAAACTCCGCCACCTTGCCCTTTGGGGTGGTATTTGCCTTTTTAAAATGGCCTATTAAGCCCGCGCTGGTGTGTTTTTCTTTCTTGTCGTCATAGGCAAGCTGTACGGCGGCATAACCATTCTTTTCTTCCGTAAGCACCTGCGTAACTACACACGGACCAGCTTCAATAACGGTGCACGGTATATTCTTACCGTCGGCACCGAAAACGGATGTCATTCCGATTTTTTTTCCAATTAGTCCAGGCATTTGTTTGTAATTAATAACTTATCTTTCAACAATATAAATATTATCCGCACAAAAAGCGGGTTGCAAAGATAGCTATATTTTTGGAACTTACAAACAAGATTTAAACATTTTTTCGTTTTGTTTTGAAAAATAACTGCTACCTTTGTATAAATAAATCTCAATAAAAAATGAACACAATACAACTAAATATGGAGAAAAAACAGTTTGTCGGGTTATTGCAAACATTAGATTATCCAGACAAGTTGGAAATATATAAAATGCTCAAAAAATCTCTGTTTAGTGATACTGCAAAAAACATGTTAAATTTTCCCGGAATAACCGAGTTGTCGATGGAAGAAATTACAGAAGCCGTTGATGAAGTGCGGCAAGAAATGTACGAACATGGCGAGCAGTATATGTAAAATCATTATCGACACCAATATTTGGATATCTATTTTAGTAGGAAAAAGACTGTCGCATTTTCTACAATATGTATTAGACGAACGTATTGGTGCTGCAACGCATTCGCGATACGGCTATTGTTAGCGTTGCCGACTTTGAAACAATAATGGAGTTGTTTTCTGCCCGAAAAAGTACATGAAATTTTAATGGATATAAAGCAAAGTGGTTGCCACAAAAAATAGCAACCACCTTAGCGAGCGCCAACACAAAATAAGTTGATGCAATATAATTGTTTTTCGTTTATTCTACATATTGTTCGCCTGCGTCAATCATTGTATCGTCTGCCGGATCATCGGTACCCATTGCATTAAGCGCTGCAAAATCAATATCCGGGCGATCGTTTCGCAATGATTTAACGAAGCGTGTTTGCGTCGGCACATTGTCTGTGAAATAGCCTCCCATTTTAAGAAAAACAGCGCCTGCCTGTGGGTCGCCGGCCGGCAATATACCTCCGGCATAGTCCACCCGGTCGCCGGCCTGAGCCGTAGCGTCATTGGAAAAAGTATAATTAGCGCCCTCGTACCATTCGCCGGTAGC
>JAITQQ010000106.1 GCA_031288855.1 Prevotellaceae bacterium | reverse complement strand
CCGTTTTTCTTTTTTCGCCCGCTGCAACAGTTGCAGTTCTTCGCCCATCTGGTCGCCTATGCCCGAATTTTCTTCGGCGCGGCGAATGAGGTAAGGCAGCGTTTCTTTCACCGGCCCGTAGGGAATATATTTCGATACGTTGTATCCCCGCCCGGCCAGGTTATAGGTGAGGTTGTCGCGCATTCCGTATAGTTGCGAGAAAGAAATAATTTCGCTGTCGGCGCTGATGTTGCGCTCTTCCATCATTTTAATGAGGAGGAGCATGCTCTCTACATTGTGCGTGGCCGCACAAAACGACACCTTGTCGAGATGCTCGATGCATAAGCGCAACCCCGCATTGTAGGAAGCGTCGGCTGCTTCCTTGTTCTCCACAATAGGCGTGGGATAGCCCATTCGCGCCGCCCGCTCGTTTTCCTGTTCGTGATATGCGCCGCGTACTAACTTTAACGCCACTTTGTAGGGCGCCGTGTCGATAAGCCGTTTCAGATAGGCCAAGCTGTCTTTCGTATAAAACTGAATGGTGGTATAAACCACATGTTTTTCCTTGTTGTATTTCGCCATCATCATCTCGGCGGCCTCGTTAATGGCCGGGTTAATCCATGTTTCTTCGGCATCAATGAAAAACTTTTTCCCCTGCGCTTCGGCAGCCGCGCAAAGCGCATCGAGGCGGTTCAGAAAGTCTTGCTTCATTTTTGCTTCTTCTTCGGTCAACGGCGCATTGGCTGATATTTTTTCCAACAGCGGGCGGGCGCAAATTCCGGTAATTTTCACGCACGCAAACGGCACATTTTTCTGCGTTCCGGCAAATTGGATGGACGCTAAAATATTCTTTTTGGTTTCCTCCTGCTTCTCGCGGGTGCCGGCCTGTTCCGCCGAATAATCCGATATGGCGTTGACGTGGTATTTGGCTAAATTTTCTACTACATTTTTTGTTTCGTCTAACGTTTCACCGCCGCAGAAATGTTTAAATACGGTTTTCTTAATCGCCCATTTCACGCCGGGCATCCACATGATGTAGGGAATAACCACGCGGCCTAATTTAATCAGCCACTTGTAATGCACAGCCCTGAACAGCATAATGGATGTATTTAATTCGCCTTTGCTTTTTTCTATGAGCGGCTCCGGAATTTTTGAAAAATCAATATGCATAGTGTTATCTTATTATTTCAACCAGTCATAACCTTTTTCTTCCACTTCAAGCGCCAGCGCTGCGCCGGCGGTTTTTATAATTTTGCCGTCATACAACACGTGCACCACGTCGGGCACAATGTAATTGAGCAGGCGCTGATAGTGCGTAATCACGATAAATGCGTTCTGCGGCGTTTTCAATTTATTTACGCCGCCCGCCACAATGCGCAACGCGTCCACGTCAAGCCCGCTGTCGGTTTCGTCAAGTATGGCCAATTCCGGCTCTAACATGGCCATCTGAAAAATTTCATTGCGTTTCTTCTCGCCACCCGAAAAACCTACATTCACGCCGCGCGAAGAAAACGTAGGATCCATTTCCACAATCGCCATTTTCTCCCGCATCAGCTTCAGGTATTCGGCGGCCGACAACGGCTCAAGCCCCGCATATTTGCGCTTTTCGTTGATGGCTGCTTTCATAAAATTCACATTGCTCACGCCGGGAATTTCTACCGGATATTGAAACCCGAGAAACAGCCCTTCGTGGGCGCGTTCTTCGGGCGGCATCGACAACAAGTCGCGGCCATGAAAAGTAGCCGACCCCGACGTTACCGTGTAGGTTTCACGCCCGGCCAACACCACCGACAAGGTGCTTTTCCCCGACCCGTTAGGGCCCATAATGGCGTGCACTTCCCCTGCGTTTACCGTGAGGTTTATTCCTTTCAGAATCTCGCGTTCCGCTATCGATACATGCAAATCTTTTACTGTTAATAACGCTTCACTCATTCCCTGATGTTTCATTTTTATACTTCTTGTACCATATTTTAAAACCAAACACCGCCATAATCATATAGGCTGCGCTCACAAACGGCATAAACACCAACCCGCGCAACAGGTATAACGTAATGTTTGTAATGTTTACTACTGTCCACATACCCCACGTGTCCAACTTTTTTTGCGCCGCCAACAATTGTGCAGAGAGGATAGACATCATCACCAACGCATCTACGTAAGGAAGTTGCGCCGCATTGAATATCCACGGCATCCACGTGTCCAATTGCGACATCACAAAACCCCACAGCACAGTGAGCGCTGCCACTATCAGCACAATGTATGTCCGCTGTTGCGGCAACAACAAGGTGATTTTTAATTGATGCTTGCGGTTTTCTTCTTCCTTGCGCGGATGTGTCCAACGGTAATGCCCAAACGCATTTATCGCAAACGATACAGGCTGTACCAGCATGCTCGAGTATAATCCTTTTTGAAAAAACAGGGCAAAGAGCAATACGTTGTACACGTATCCCACCCAAAAATTAAGCACTTTGGCACGCATGGCCAGAAACACACAAGTGAGGCCGCACAAGGTCGCCAACGCTTCCAACACGCTCACTTCGCGTCCGTCGATTTGAAGCAATACCTGGTCTGTACTGAAAAACGAAAAAAAATCTTCCATCACGCTATCCGTTGAATAATACTATTTCCGAGCTCTTCTTTTTCTTTCATGTGCGCTTTAATCGCCAACACAATATCGTTGGTGTGGAAAAGCCCGCGCACATTTTCAAAATCCTTTTCCTTGTGTTCCTCGTCGCCGTCAGCGCCGTAGCCGGCCATTTTGCCTAAGGTAAATTCCTTTTTGGCGTCTTCATAAAGCATCCGGTCAATCGTCAGCACACTGTCTATCCACCGCGTTACAATGTTCGCCACATCTTGCGTTGTGAAAGTGTCGGGGGACTTGCCGTACAAGCGTTCCAGCACATCATAAGCCCATGTCCACTCGTAACTGTAATAATGTTGATGCAGCGATTTGAAATCGTCATTAAATTCCGCAAGGCTATATGGCTCGCCGCGTTCCACCTTATCGAGAATTTCATTCAACGCATTCACAGGGCATATCAGCCCGGCGATGTCCACCCACTTGCCGCTGCCTGTTTCCGTGTCTTTCCGCAGCAGCCGGCGTATTTCATCCTGCGTCAAGGCGCCATCCGACAATTGAAGCCGCGAGATGACGGAGTTGCCGAGAAACTTGTCAATCACGTGCCCATATAACGTGATGCCGCGTTTCAACACACGCGTTTCAATTTTCACGCCGTTGTAATCATGCAGCGTCGGCGGGTTGTCATCCTCACGCATAGCCGTCAACAATTCGCGCCCCCTCATCACTTTGCCGATGGTGTAAGGGCTTAAGAGGTTATAATTGATATGGTCGAGCGGTGTTTTTATTTTTCGACGGTCGCGCTTCGGCCATTTTTGCGCGTCGCGCACCGTGCCGATACTGCGTAAATTCACGGCCGGCGCCAAGTAAGAGTGGCCGTCGTGTTCCACAAGATATGAAAAAGGAAAATCCGCCACATTGGGATGGTTGAAATGCCGCCCCATGATTAATGTGAATGCGCCTATCCGCGCAGGCCACAGGATATAAGAGTTGCTGGTGGTTTTGGCGCCCCGCTCCAAAAAGCCGTGATGAATGGGGCCTAACTTGTAAAGATGGTTGCTTTGGTTAGAGCCGCTGCCCGCATTCATGAAAGAAAACATGCCGGCAATCAGCAAGGTTGATTTGTGGTGCGTTACCGTGTAAGGCCCTGCAAATATCGACGTGGCTTCGCCGTGAAACCCCTGGCAATTGGCAAAGAACAACGATTGCACTACCGAATAATGTTTGTCAAGCAAGCATCCTTGCCCGATAAAACTGTTGGATACCAAAGTGGCATTCTGCACCACCGCGCCCGCGCACACAATAAAATTTTCCAGTTCACAGCCATCGCCGATATACACCGGGTCGGCCTCCGCGCTGTTGATAGTGCCGTTTTTCAATAGCCGTGCGCCTTCGAGCACCGCATATTCGCCCACGTTCACGTTAATCAATGTGTCGCAGCGCAACAGCCGGGCGCCGGTTGCAACGCGGCCTACAGCGGCGCGTTGTGTTTCGCTATACGCTATAATTAATTTTTCGATATTTTCCACCAATTGCGGGCGGTGGCGGTAGCTCGCCAGAATATACGCCAGGTGCGCCGACAGCTCATTATAAATCATTACGCCGCGTGCGCCCACTTCGCTCACCGTTTCTACCCTCAACCCATTCCCGAAGGTAGATTCTCCTTCCACCACCAACAGTTCCACATCGAAAATGACCACATTGTCTTCAATGATATAATTGCCGATGTAATCACAGATTTTTTGGATGAGCACGTTGTTGCCCACCGTACAATTGTGCAGCCACGCGTCGGTGATACCGGTGTGGCGTTTTATCCCGCCGGGCAAGGTTACTTCCGTTTCAAACTTTCCGAGCGTGTTGCGCCCGGTAAATTTTACACGGTGCAGGTGGCCGGGCTGAAATTCATCCGCTACCTGCACTTGCTGCCAACATTCGGCCGAACAACCCTGTTGTTCCAATTGTATAATCTCGGTAGGTGTAAGTAGCCGCATTGTTGTTTCGCTATAATCAATTTTTCTTATGCAAATGTAAACAAAATTTCTTTTTAACCCTAATTTTCCAGACACTGTCTGGGAAATTAAAGAAAGGATACGACCAATGGATAAATAGAAAAACTAATGAGGGTTATTTTTGGTTTTTATCAAAATAATACTTATCTTTGTTTTACCTTTTTAAACCACGCAACCATGTCACTTGAGGAACAACAAGAACTGAAACAAAAGAGCTTCGCAGAAGCGCTTCGCTACATGGATAACGCCAAAGAGACGTTACAGAAAGCGAAGAAAGAAGATAAACACTATCATGACCGGAAGTATGTGCGCACCGCCTGCGGAACGGCCTATAACGGCGTACTCCTTGCGCTTGATGCTTATCTTAAACTGAAAGATATAGAACTGCCCAAGAAAACACGCCGGTCAATAGATTTTTATATAGGAAATATAGGCAAAATAGATAGAAGATTGCTGCAATATTTGAATGACGTGTATGACACTTTACATTTATCCGGTTACTACGACGGCAATTTAAACGCCCTTGTAATAAAAGAGGGCTTTGATGCCGCTTACGAAATCATTAACAAGATTAAACCAACACGCGTTAAAGAGAATTGAAAAAATACGTGAAGTATAGTATAGGGCTATTAAGTCTGGTAATAATTGTTAGTAATATTGCCTCTTATCTCTTTTTGTATTTTTTTCAAACGGAAATCACCAATGAAAGCGCCATTTACAATAATTCCGGTTCGCCGGAAATAACCATTGGAGAAAATCCCATCCTTTGGGATACAGGAACGGAGGAAACGATACTCTTCCACGATTTTACTGAAGAAAAATATTGGATAGGCTTAAGTCTTGTTTTTGATTATAACAAGAACTGGAGAATCCTACGTAGATATTTCTCCCGGGAAATACATCTTGGTCCGTTTACGATAAAAAATGTATTATACGCTATGGAAGAGGCGAAGGAGAAGCTTGCCCCTTCCATCAAAAGTTCCGGTAAGGCAGGTATATTGGGTATGAACGCTATCGGAAAGGCAAATTGGTTAATAGATTTTTCGGGAAAATACATACAAACCATACCACAGAACGATACCGTTTCTTTCCAGAAACAACCAAAGTTTTCGCTTTCTTATCAAAAGACAAAACGCCCCGAAACTGTGCTTACCATTCAAGGCTGTGAAATAAAAGATATTCTTATTGATTCTGGAAGCGATGACGATATGGCTATGCTCGAATCGGACATCCGGCAAATCAAACGCAACTTATTGCCGACTGATTCGACAGATTGTATGCGTAGTGGATTATACTCGGACAGTATTCCTGAATACCGATATATCTTCCATAATATCGTTATAAACGGTCATCAATTCGACAGTTTAAATATTCGGCAAAGTAAGACTCGTCGTTTAATCGGCATGGGGTTTTTCCAAAAATTCGACAAAGTATATCTAAATACCAAGGAAAAAATATTTGTATTCTATTAAACCCATACTGCAACAGCCGACTGCCTACTGCCACTGTCATGTTTCCCAATTCTTAACTCTTAGTTCTTAACTCTTAACTAAGTTTCAGCCATTGCCGCAAACTCACCTGCTGCTCAATAATGCCGCGCACCTGCGACACAGGCACCCGCTGTTGCTGCATTGAGTCGCGTTCACGGATGGTCACACAATTATCGTCTAACGATTGGTGGTCGATAGTTACGCAGAACGGCGTGCCGATGGCGTCCTGCCGGCGGTAACGCTTGCCGATGCTGTCTTTTTCGTCGTACTGGCAATTAAACTCAAACTTTAAATCATCCATGATTTCGCGGGCTTTTTCGGGCAAACCGTCTTTCTTGACCAAAGGCAACACCGCCAATTTCACAGGCGCCAATACCGCCGGAATACGCATCACCACACGCTCCTCGCCCTGCTCCAATTTTTCTTCGGCATAGGCGGCAGACAACACAGCCAGCACTGTACGGTCTAATCCGATAGATGTTTCCACCACATAAGGCACGTAACTTTCGTTGGTTTCCGGGTCGAAATATTGTTGCTTGCGGCCAGAAAATTCCTGATGGCGACCCAAATCGAAGTCGGTACGCGAATGGATGCCTTCAAGCTCTTTGAATCCAAATGGAAAAGCAAACTCGATATCGGTGGCTGCATTGGCATAGTGCGCCAATTTTTCGTGGTCGTGGAAACGATATTTTTCATCGCCCAACCCTAACGATTTATGCCAACGCAAGCGGGTTTCTTTCCAATATTCAAACCATTTCAATTCGTCGCCCGGCCGCACAAAAAACTGCATTTCCATCTGCTCAAATTCACGCATGCGGAAAATGAATTGGCGTGCCACAATTTCATTCCGGAACGCTTTTCCGATTTGCGCAATGCCAAATGGGATTTTCATCCGGCCGGTTTTTTGCACGTTCAAGAAATTCACAAAAATGCCCTGTGCGGTTTCGGGGCGCAGGTAAATCATATTGGCTTCTTCGCTCACGCTGCCTATTTGCGTGCTGAACATCAGGTTGAACTGGCGCACATCCGTCCAATTGCGCGAGCCCGAAATGGGGCACGCAATTTCGCAATCTATAATCAGTTGTTTCAAGGCCGCGAGGTCATTCGCATTCAGCGCCTCGTTCAGGCGTTTTGAAACTTCTCCAACTTTTTGCGCATTGCGCTGTACATTCGGATTGGTAGCCCTGAATTGCGCTTCATCAAAACTGTCTCCGAATTTCTTCCGTCCTTTTTCTACTTCCTTGTTGATTTTTTCTTCAATCTTCGCAAGGTATTCCTCAACCAACACATCGGCGCGGTAGCGCTTTTTCGAATCTTTGTTGTCGATGAGCGGGTCATTGAAAGCGCCCACATGCCCGGAGGCTTCCCATATTCGCGGATGCATGAAAATAGCCGAATCAATCCCCACGATATTCTCGTGAAGGCGCACCATGGCTTCCCACCAGTAACGCTTGATATTGTTTTTCAACTCTACGCCCATTTGTCCGTAGTCATACACCGCACTCAGTCCGTCATATATTTCACTCGACGGAAAAATGAAACCGTATTCCTTGGCGTGGGCAATCAGATTTTTAAATTGTTCTTCCTGCGTCATGTTACAAGGGTTAAATCAGTTTCGTATAGTCGCCGGGCGTAAGCAAGCCGTCAACTTGTGCGGGGTCGGCCATTTTAATTTTCACCATCCAGCCTTCGCCATACGGGTCTTTGTTCACTAATTCGGGCGCGGTTTCCATCGCTTTGTTAAACTCCAACACTTCGCCCGACACCGGCATGTAGGCGTCGGCCACTGTTTTCACCGCTTCAATAGCGCCGAACATATCGCCTTGTTCCAAGGTTTCGCCTTCGGTTTGCACGTCAACAAACACGATATCGCCCAACTGGCTTTGTGCATAATCGGTAATGCCCACTACCGCGATGTCGCCTTCTACACGCACCCATTCATGGTCTTTCGTGTACTTTAAGTCTACAGGAATATTCATAACATTAATATTTAAAATTTATATTTTTTTTCAATTTATTTTATTGCGCCAATAATATGTTTATACTCAAACCGGCGTTGGTATTGGCCGTTCCGACCGTTGACACGCGCGGGGTGTTCACTACCCGGTCGAAGAACAGGCGGAGCATAATACTACTGCTCACCGTATAGTCCGCCGAACATTTGATGGAAACTGTTTGTTTGCCGTCTGCGAGTTGCGGAAGCCCCGAATCATCCTGCGCAATATTACGCAGAATGTTCAAGTCGTCTTGTACCGAAAGCCCGGCTTGCAAGCGTAGCATTGTCTTCGCCCTGCTCGTGCGGTTTGACATAAAAGTAAACAACACAGGAAACTCCCTGAATGTGTAGCCCAACTGTACTTCCCATTCATTGGTGCGGCGCTCCGTAATTTGGTTGTTTGCCATACTTAATCCTACCGTCCGGCTTTTATTCCATCTCATTCTTGTTGAGAATACATTAAACCAGTCGAGATCCACCTGAAGCAAAGGAGAAAAACTCTCCGTGATGCCCACATTCAAAATATCGCGTTGTGCAATAAAATCATTCAACGCATTGCGCACGTAGCTGAATCCATCCACACCTTCTTCATAATTCTGGTTCAAGGTATAAGCGTTTACGGCATACGTCGATTGGTAACTATGCAGCAGGGTGGCTGAGGTAATAATGTCTTTCAACGCTTTCAGGCGCGACAGTCCGTTGTATGTAATTTGCCAATTGGGTAAGGGAATGTTGAAGAAATTGCTTAATGTGACTTTACCGGCCGGCCTTCCGGTATAGGCCGCCAGGAAAGATGGGATAAGCACTTCGGCCGAAAGCGGACTGTAGCCTTCCGGGAATTTGGTGTCGGGGTCAATAGCCCCCGTATAAACCGACGATGCCGCCGCCCTGCTTCGCGCCAAACGATTGGCAACGATAGCGCGGTTATCCAAGAATGTTTGGAACGCTTTGGAGTAATAATCATTTTCAGCTTTCGGATTTTCAAAGGCGGTGGTGATGCTAAGCACAGAGATATTAAAATTACCTGTTATCTGGCGTTGTACACTCGGCTCGGCCACATTATAGCTTAGTTTGTTTTCACTGTAGCTGCGGCGCGCCCTCAGTTCTATCCTGAAATCACGGAAGGGCTCTAATATCATACGGAACGTCCACGTATTGGTGTGGGACATGCTGAACGGGGAAATAATGGTAGTGTCTTGTGAGAGCCAGTGCATGCGCCGCGCTTTTTCCACAAAATCTTCATTCTGGTCGCCGAAGACAAAGCCCCAACCGGGCGCCCATCCGCTTTCGTGATTCATGCCAAGAATTTGCGAGCCGGGCATAAAGCCGGGCAAGGTTGTAGCGTCTGTGCTATTATAAGTAATTGACAGGTTACGCACCAACATGGCGGCACGCACCAGCGCTTTGCCGGCGTAGTCCACCGGGTTTTGTTTCTTCGGCACACGCCCTGTCACTTTGACGCGAACACCTTTTGCCGTTTGGTTTAACGTAACGCTTACGGCGTTTTCATCTACTATTTCCACCTCGCCTTTTATTTCTTTTCCATCCGCATCCACAATGGTTGTTTTCACACGTTCCGTATTCAACTTATGGCGAATTGTACGTTTGTTGTTGGCAGTGAAGTCCAATACCCTTTCATAGTCCACGTCTATCATTACAGGAAGTCGTCGGATACGCCCCGAAAAATCATCGTTAATCCGGCGCAGGAAGGGCACTTTATTGTACAAACTTTCAAATGAGAAATCGATTGTAGCCGTAATGTTCCGGGAATTTGCAATGGTGTTTCCCGGATTATACGTGTTATCTTTCAATATCGGTGCGGCTTGCCAGTCGTAAGAGCCGCCGTAATGAAACCTGCCGCTTGTCCATTCCAGGAGAGGAATTTTATTAATCGGCGGAGTCCACGTCAAATCATAACGGTGATAATATTGGACATTCCGCCCCATGCGCCAGAAATTAGTCCACGTAGAATCATACCAATGGCGGTAGCCTTCGGGGTCGAGCCGTTTGTTGATAATACCTTCCGGCTCGTCAATCCGTGCGCGGTTGTTGGCGTTGAACTCCAGTTTCAAGGAACGTGTAATATCCCACATCATCCTGTAGCTCCTGTCCCACGTAAAATCCTTTGCGGCCGTAGGCGTAATCTTCACTTCGGGCGCCACCACACTGCGGAATTGCACTTCGTTGTATGTCCGGTTAATGTTGGTTGTAAAATCGAATTGATTGGGGTAGGGATTAAAATTAAAATCTCCAATCAGGCGCAGGTACTTCGATTTTAACCAACTCACATTTTTGAATACGTCGATATAAAAAGGCTGCACATTATAGGCATACGCCAAATTAACATGGTAATTAATGTCTTCCTGATGGTCGATTTTCGCATTGCGTGCAAACATGCGGCTGTACGCAAAACCAAGGGAGAGATTGGAAGGATGAAAAACTTTTTGCTCCATGCTATTGGCCGCTACCCGCACATTGGTGAAGTTAAACGACAAGCGTTGCTTATAATCCAGCACCATGCGGTATAATGAATCGCGCTCAAAAGACGTCATGTTGCGCACCGCGTCTTTAAGCAAAATGTCCTGGTCGAAAGGATTATATTTCGGCGTGGTATAGTTTTCCATGAAGCCGAAGAAAAACGGCAACCGCACGCCCAGAGTGCGCGGGAACAGCATGCCCAATTCCAAATTGGCGGCAATGTCATATTGATACATGTATTCCTGCGAACGCTCGTTAATTTTTGATTCCAGACTTCCGAAGTTCGGCGTCATCATATTTCCGGCTACCGTGATGTTGCCGAAATCGGCCAGCTTAGCGGTCAT
>JAITQQ010000081.1 GCA_031288855.1 Prevotellaceae bacterium | reverse complement strand
TCGGCGACAAATACAGTTTGGCTCCTTTGACATTAAACGCTGTCACATCCGTCGCCCATTTCTGATTCGGCGGCGCTGCTGTAAAATCCCTCGCTATCACATTGGGGGCAACAATACCGGCTTTGCCTCTATATGAACGGAACTTCCTTGCGCGCACCTCGCTCTTTAGACCACGCGCGCGCATCAGCCTCAATACACTTTTATGATTCACTATATACCCCCGGTTGCTTAACTCGAGCGTTATGCGCCTGTAGCCATATCTGCCCCTGTGCGCATGAAATATCTCCTTAATCATAGCTTTTAATGCGGCGTACTTGTCTCCAGTGCGTAATGCCTTGATGTGATAATAGAACGTACTCCGTGCCATCGCTGCTACCTCCAGTAATACCGGAAGCCGGTGTCCCGGCCTTAGTCCCCGGATGGCTTGTGCACGCTCGCGCGCTATGCGCTCCTCGACTAAGGCCTTTAATTTTTTTAGGTATGCATTCTCCGCGCTTAACCGCTCATTCTCCATTAAAAGCTCCTGCTCCCTGCTTAACGGCCCGGGGATTTTTTTTGGCTTTTTATTCATAAATTTCTTCGGACAGCGTCCCCTGTTATCAATAAATAGTGCTTCAACACCTTGTGATTTAGCTTTGTTTACCCACTCCTGTATCACGCTATATGTAATGCGATAATCAATGGAAGCTTGTTGCAAAGATAGTCCATCTTGGATAATCTTCGATACTATTTCTAGCTTGAGGGGTGCCGGATGGGGCTGCTTTTTCATACTAAACCCCTCAATACCATTAGCTTGATATTGATGAATCCATTGCCTAATCTGGGCACGATGGATGCCCGTCTTTGCCGAGAGCACGCGTACAGGGGTGCCGGAATCATACTGCCGAACCAATTGCAGCTTCTCAGATACAGGATGTCGCCTGTTGCTTAGGTTTGTCTTTCGCATAAAATGAACCCCAAAAGTTTTTGTCCAACTTCTGGGGTGCATTTCAAATGAATGGTCGCTTTTTTAATTGTAACAAAATCGTAACCGCAAAATCAATAGAAATGAGTATCTTTGCGTGGTATCAATATCGTGTGCCATGGCTGAGAAAATTTTAGTGGTCGATGACGACAAAGACATTTGCGAAATCCTGTCGTTTAACCTCGTGAACGAAGGCTATGAGGCCGAATGCGCCTATTCAGCCGAGGAAGCCCTGCGGAAGTTTACGCCGAGCCATTCCCTGATTTTATTGGATGTGATGATGGGCGACATGTCGGGGTACAAATTGGCGGAAACCCTGCGCCGCTCCGGAAGCACAGTCCCCATTATTTTCCTCACCGCCAAGGATACGGAAAACGACATGCTGACGGGCTTTTCGGGGGGCGGCGACGATTATATTTCAAAGCCGTTTTCGCTCAAGGAAATCATGGCGCGCATCAAGGCGATACTCCGGCGCATGAGCGTTGCCAAGGAAAAAAACAGCAGGCTGTCCTTTGGCCAGGTGCTGATTGATTTGGACACAAAGGAAATGCTGATTGATCAGAAATCCGTGCCGCTTACCAAGACCGAATTTGAAATTTTGTCGCTGCTGGCCTCCAACCCCGACCGGGTGTTCCGCCGCGAAGACATCATCGACCTGCTGTGGAAAGACGCTCTTTACACCACCGAGCGCACCATTGATGTGCATATCACCCGGCTGCGGAAGAAATTGGGCGTTCACGCGTCGTTAATCTCGAGCCGCTCGGGTTACGGCTACCGCTTTAATATTCCCGAAGGATGAAAATCTCCTACAAACAACGGCTAACCATTAGTTTCTGTATTATCCTCGCGGGATTTACCATCGGCGTGGCCGCCTTTGAACAATACCGCGAAAGAATATACAAGACCGAAGCGCTCGAAGAAAAATTAGACGCCTGCGCCGACATTACCTACCGCTACATTTGCCGGTACGACCGCCCGCAGGCGGCATTCGACAGCTTGTCGCAGTGGCTTCCTCCGGCGATGCGGGTTACCCTGATAGGCCTTCATGGGCACGTGCTGTATGACAACCGTCTGACATCCGGCATGCCGCTTGAGAACCATGCCCGGCGGCCGGAAATCGTACAGGCCGCCCAGCACGGAAAGGGCTCCGATGTCCGCGTGTCGGCGTCGAACAACCGCAAATATTTGTATTACGCGAAACAGTTCGGACCGTATTACATCCGCATGGCTTTGCCCTACGATATTCAGGTGCGGCATTTCCTCAAGCCCGGCAACGGCTTCCTGTATTACATTCTGGCGCTTTTCGTGGCGGGCATCCTGTTCATCCGGTATGTGGCCGGACGGTTTGGCAAATCCATCAGGCAACTGCGCGATTTTTCCATGGCCGTCGGCAGCAACACCGTGAACATTGCCGATATGCACTTCCCGGATGACGAGTTGGGCGAAATCGGGGCGAAAATTGTGCAGAATTATGTGCAATTGCGGGCAAACGAAAAGAAGATTGAGCTTGAAAAGGAAAAGACCCGCAAGCTGAAACAGGAGCTTACCGGGAATGTAGCCCACGAGCTGCGCACGCCGGTGACCAGCATTCGTGGATATCTCGAAACAATTTTGGAACAGCAATTAGACCCGGAGAAAGAGCGTCAATTCCTGCAAAAGGCCTACCGCCAAACGTTGATGCTCTCGGAACTGATTCGCGACATGAGCCTGCTGACTAAGTTAGAAGAGCCTTCGGGCGTATTTCATTTGCAACCGGTGGAATTGGCGACGGTCATCAACAAGGCCACGCTTGATTTGGCGCCGGCTTTGAAGGCGCAGGGCATCGACGTGGTTTCCGAAGTTCCGCAGGATACTTTGGTGCGGGGAAACGAAAACCTGTTGTATGCGGTGTTCCGCAATTTGATGGAAAATGTGGTACACCACGCCGGCAAGAACGTGAAAATTATCATCACGCAATGCGGCGAAGACGAGGATTTCCTGCATTTCTCATTTGCCGACACCGGCGTGGGCATTGCCGACGAGCGTCACCTCCAACGGCTGTTCGAACGCTTTTATCGCGTTACCGAAGGGCGCACGCGCGACACCGGCGGCACCGGGCTCGGCCTGGCGATTGTGAAGAACAGCATTGCGTTTCACAAAGGCGCCATCACCGTGAAAAACCACCCCGGCGGTGGCTTGCAGTTTCTGTTCACGTTGCCCGTTAGTGACTAACAGCAAGGCAAAAATATATTCACTTTTTTAGGTAATACCAAAAATAGTTCGTATCTTTGTACTGAATAAGCGAAAGGGACATGATAGTAACTTTTGAAAAGGAGTATTTGCGTGATTTGTATGAAACGGGAAAGACAACCGACAAAAAGCATCGCTTTCAGCCGGAAATAGTGCGTAAATATAAATACTGTATCAAAGTCCTTTTAGCAGCAAACGGCGTCGAAGACCTTTATACTGTTAATTCGTTGAATTATGAAGTACTAAAAGGCGACAAAAAAGGTATTTCTTCTATCCGTGTAAACAAACAATACCGAATAGAGTTTACCGTAAGAGATGAAGGCGTAGAGCCGGTTGTTACAGTGTGCAACATATTAGAATTATCAAAACATTATAAGTAATAGCGCTATGATTAATATAAAAGGAGTTAATCCGCGGATGATAGCGAACAATCTGACACCGTTTGAGCCTGTCCATCCCGGGGAGTTGATTAAAGAAGAGTTGGAATATCGGGAAATATCACAAAGGGCTTTTGCGTTCAAATTTGGTATTTCGTATCCCATGTTGAACGAAATATTAAATGGCAAGCGCTCCGTGTCCATTGATTTTGCTTTGCTTGTTGAAGCCGCATTGGGTGTAAATGCCGGTTTGCTCGTAAGGATGCAAACAAGCTACGATTTACAGGTCGCGCAAAAAGATAAAAAATTGCGCTCGCGGCTTGCCAAAATACGAGAAATTGCGGCGGTGTTGTAAATCGCCGGATAAAATAGTTGACAAAACCTTAGAAGCGTATGGCTACCGTAGTACATCGTGAATCCGCACATCGTTTTGAATTGGCCGCAGGCAATCATGTGGCGATACTGGAATATGAAATGACGGACGGCGGCGCCATGGCGCTCACACACACTTTCGTGCCCG
>JAITQQ010000079.1 GCA_031288855.1 Prevotellaceae bacterium | reverse complement strand
TCCAGCCCCATGATGATATGCTCCTTATCGCTTAACGCCGACAGCAGGATAAAAGGAATGTGGCTGGTTTCTATCGACGATTTTAGCAGCCGGCATATTTCATCGCCCCGCAAGCCGGGGATCAGCACGTCGGCAATAATAATATCGGGGTTGATTTCCTTTGTCAATGCAACTACTTTTGTTCCGTCAACAGCGCTCACCACATGATACGTTGACGACAAGCTTTCGGTAAGGTACTTCCGCATGTCGTCGTGGTTTTCGACCAGTAGCAGCACGGCTTTGCGGGGCGCCGACGACTGCGTTTTCTCCGGCCTGCAGCTGTAAATATCCTGTTTGGTCAGGAACAATTCTCCGGTGTGGGCGTCCTCCTTCCGGATGTCCGGCAATTGCGAAACCAGCGCCGACAGTTTATCCGCATTTTTCAAGGCTAAGGAGAGCAACCTTTTCCCGTTTTCCGACAGGTTTTCCTGTGTTTCCATTTCGCTGAGCGGCGCTTTTATCAGCGATACCGGCGTGCGGATTTCCTGCGCCATGCGGGTAAAGAAACGTATTTTTGTTTTCAAATCAAATGCGGATATCCGGTGGCGGACATACAGAATAATCAGGAAAAGAAAGATAACGGCAATAATAACATACAATATGCTCGTCATTGGTAATGATGAAGCCATGTATAAACAAGTTTTCGCCGTCATAGTTTAAAAATTTAATGTTACGCAAAACATAGTGTTCAAATGTTTAAAAACTATCAAAAAATATCCGTTTACTATCAAAACCGTGAAAACAAACGGAAAACAATAAAAATACTTTTTACATTTGCCTTGCCAATTCATTTTAAAAGTAAAGTTATGAAAAAATTATTCATTTTAATTGCTACAGGCGTTTTGCTTCTTTCCAGCGCAGGCGCTTGCGCTACGAGTGAGCCAAAAACGCTCACCGTTTATTATTCCCTCTGGGGAAATACGGCTATACTGGCCGACTTGATTCATCAGGCGGTGGGCGGTGATATTTTGGTGATCGAAACCGAAATCCCCTACCCTGCGGATAAGGCGCATGCCGCTGTCCAAAAAGACATTAACGAAGGGATTTTGCCTGCATTGAAAAACAAAGTGGACATTGCTTCCTACGATATTATTTTCATTGGCACCCCCAATTGGTTTGGGACGGTGGCGCTGCCGGTGCAACGTTTTCTGAAAGAATACGATTTATCGGGTAAAACAATCGTTCCGTTTGCCACTTTTGGCGGCAGCGCAGATAAATGCCTGACGGATATTGTAGCCGCCGCACCCGGCGCCATCGCCCTGGAAGGTTTTTCTATCAGCGGCGATGACGTGAAAAACCCGGAAAAGGATGCAAAACAGCAGGTGCTCGACTGGCTGGCGCGGATAAATGTAAAAGTGGTAGAAAGCAAATAAAGGGACAATCACTAACACTCGCCTGTGATTAAACTATTGTAACATTTTTCGTTACAGGAAAACATTCCTGTGAACGGAGTTGTGCCTACTACCGTCACTACGCCGTATTACCATAAAAAATCGTACTTTTGTATATTGAAATTTATGCAAACAGAATTCGACATTATCGTAGTGGGGGCGGGGCACGCCGGGTGCGAGGCCGCCGCCGCTGCCGCCAATCTGGGGTCGCGGGTGCTGCTCGTCACCATGGACATGGGGAAATTTGCGCAAATGTCGTGCAATCCGGCGATGGGCGGCATTGCCAAAGGACAAATTGTCCGCGAAATCGACGCCCTGGGCGGCTACAGCGGCATAGTAACCGACGCTTCAACACTGCAATTCCGGATGTTAAACCGCTCGAAAGGCCCCGCCATGTGGAGCCCCCGTGCGCAATGCGACAGGGCACTTTTCTCGGCCACTTGGCGAAAAATGCTCGAGGCAACGCCAAACTTGTATTTTTGGCAAGATGCCGTAAATACATTATTAATTGAAAATAAGTCAGTTATAGGAATTTCGACCGTTTTAGGCGCTGTATTCAGGGCGAAGGCTGTGGTACTGACCAACGGTACGTTTCTAAACGGGGTTATGCACATCGGAAAAACGCAAATTCCGGGGGGCCGGATGGGTGACCAGGCCGCTTATGGCCTCACGGAGCAACTGCGCACATTGGGTTTTGAATCCGGCCGGATGAAAACCGGCACGCCGGCACGCCTCGACGGTCGCACGATTGATTTTTCAAAATTAACCCGCCAAGACGGAGATGAAGAACCCGGACAATTTTCTTATGTTCCACGTGGAACAAGGTGTCCTCAGAATTCTTCCGCCGAACCGCCTTCGCTTCCTTGTTATATTGCCCACACTTCCGAAAAGGTGCACGACATTCTGCGCGAAGGGTTCGCCGATTCGCCGCTTTTTTCCGGAACGATAAAAGGCGTAGGCCCGCGTTATTGTCCGAGCATTGAAGACAAGCTCCGCACATTTGCCGACAAAAACAGCCATCAGGTTTTTTTGGAGCCCGAAGGGTGGGACACGCACGAATACTACATCCAGGGATTTTCTTCTTCCCTGCCCATGGACATACAATTCCGGGCTATACGGGCTATTGAGGGATTGGAAAAGGTGGAATTTTTCCGGCCGGGCTATGCCATCGAATACGATTATTTCCCGCCGGTGCAGTTGCGACATTCTTTAGAGACAAAACAAATTGCGCATCTCTATTTTGCGGGACAGATTAACGGAACAACCGGTTATGAAGAAGCTGCTGCCCAAGGATTGATGGCGGGGATAAATGCGCACTTAAAGATTCATGCACAGCCGGAGTTTGTGCTCCGCCGCGACCAAGCCTACATTGGGGTGTTGATTGACGATTTGGTGACCAAAGGCGTAGATGAACCCTACCGGATGTTTACCTCACGGGCGGAATACCGTATTCTCTTGCGGCAAGATAATGCAGATATGCGGCTTACGGAATTATCCTACAAATTAGGTTTAACTAAAGAAGACCGTTATGTGCAGTTGTTGTTGAAGCAATAGGCCATTAATTACTTGCTCTCACGCTTTTCCAATATGTTATTTAAACCTGAAGAAATAAATCCGTTTTTGGCATCAGTTCAATCTGCTCCGGTTTCTCAGTCCAAAAAGTTTGCAGAAATTTTGGTAAGGCCTGAAATAAGCTTAAATATTTCCCGTGAAACAATTGCTTCATTATTACAAGGCACTGCTGTACCGGAAAAATTTAACGGCAACGCAGCTGTTTCCGAATTTCTTAAAACTGTCATTACTGGTGTTGTTCCACGTGGAACAATATTTGCTCCTGAATTTATAAAGGAAGTTTTAGAATCGGCAGAAATTACGGTAAAATATAGTGGATACATTGAACGCGAAAAAGCCATGGCTGAAAAAATGGCGCGTCTGGAAAATGTAAAAATTCCGAGAAATTTCGACTTCGACAAATTGTCGTCGATCTCTATTGAGGGCAGGCAGAAATTAAAACGTCACCAGCCGGACACCATTGGGCAAGCCTCCAGAATTCCGGGCGTTTCTCCATCCGACATTTCAGTACTGCTGGTTTACTTCGGACGTTAAATTGTTCCACGTGGAACAATTGACTTTCTACAACAGCCCGTCATTGCGAGGCACGCAGTGCCGAAGCAATCCTGAGTGCTGGAAAAGATTGCTTCGGCCTCGTTCCTCGGCCTCGCAATGACGTTGGCAGCCCGGCATTGTGAGGCACGCAGTGCCGAAGCAATCTAAAGAAACAACTAAAAAAGAAATAGATATGACAAAAGGAGGCTATGTTTACATAATGACAAATTTTACACACACCGTTCTTTATACAGGCGTAACAGCAAGAATTGCAGGACGAGTATGTGAGCACCGGATGAAGCTAAACCCCGAGAGCTTTACAGCAAGATATAATGTTTCTAAATTAGTCTATTATAGAAAATTTGCTAAAATAGAAAATGCTATTGCTGAAGAAAAAAGAATTAAAGCCGGTAGCCGGCTTAAAAAGATTGAATTAGTGAACAGTATAAATCCAGAATGGAACGATTTGTTTAAATCAGTACAATATTTATGCGATAATTAATAATTTATATTAAAAATACAATTATGTTCGACACGTTTTTTGCTTATCCGTTTCTTCCATTTTTCATCTTCCTTGCCCGCATTTGCGATGTTACTTTAGGCACTTTGCGCATTATTTTTATTTCAAAGGGGAAACATTTTCTTGCCCCGCTCTTCGGTTTTATCGAAGTGTTTATCTGGATTACGGTGATTGGCCAAATTCTTGAGCATGCCTCCGGCGACGTAGTTTGTTATTTGTGTTACGCCGCCGGTTACGCCACCGGAAGTTTTGTAGGCATCATAGTAGAAGAACGCCTGGCGCTGGGCACACAATTAATCAGGATTTACACCAAAAAAGAAGGTCCCGAATTGGTGCGCCTGCTCAATAAAAACAAATACGGCGCCACCGCCTCCATGGGCGAAGGTGTGGCGGGCGGCGTATCTATCGTTGA
>JAITQQ010000078.1 GCA_031288855.1 Prevotellaceae bacterium | reverse complement strand
TCTTAACTCTTAACTAAGACAGCCATGTGTCCGCTTTCGGAGATTCCGGTGGTGTGCACGTCGATGACGCGCCCGGCGAGTGCGGGGTTGTAGGGGGTCTCTACCTTAATATAATTGCGGGTGTAGCCGAACATCTTGCCGCCCTTGTTGGCGTCCTCGAACAGCGCCTGTTCGTCGATGCCGGTGTGCCGTTCGTAGAATTTCCGGAGTAAGGCGCTGCTGAGCATGCCCAGCACTTCGGCGCGGCGCGTCTTTTCCTGTTCGGCAACTTGGTCGTTGAATGTGGCGGCGGGCGTGTCGGGGCGGGCAGAGTAGGGGAAGACGTGCAAAAAGGCCGGCGCCAGCTGTTCCAGGAAGCGGCGGGAGTCTTCAAAATCTTCGGGGGTTTCGCCGGGAAAGCCCGCAATCACGTCCACGCCGATGAAGGCCTGAGGCATGGCCTGCCGTATGGCGTCGACCCGTTGGGCGAACAGTTCGCGCGTGTAGCGCCGCTTCATGCGCTCCAGTATTTTGTTGTTGCCCGATTGCAGCGGGATGTGGAAGTGCGGGAGTATTTTTGAGGAGCGCGCGATCCATTGAATCATCTCGCCGGTGAGCAGGTTGGGCTCGATGGAAGAGATGCGGTAGCGGGCAATGCCGTCCACCTCGTGGAGCGCTTTCAGCAGGTCGAAGAAGGTTTCGCCGGTGCTTCTGCCGAAGTCGCCGATGTTTACGCCGGTGAGCACGATTTCCCTGATGCCTTGCCGGGCGATTGCGTTGGCGGTCTCTACCAGCTTTTTTATTGCTGCATTGCGGCTGTCGCCCCGTGCGAGGGGCACGGTGCAGTAGGTGCAATGGTAGTTGCAGCCGTCCTGCACCTTCAGGAACGAGCGGGTGCGGTCGCCCGAGGAGAAGGCCGGGAAGAAGCTGTTGGGCGCGGGGCGGCAGTAGTTGTCGGGACCGGCTTCCTCGAGCGTAGTGCGCGGGGTATAGAACAGGCTTTTGTCCATGAGGATGGTCAATCCCTTGATGTCTTTGCAGAGGTCGGTGATTTCGTGCGGGCGCAGCTGGGCGTAGCAGCCGGTAACCACCACCCGGGCGCCGGGGTTTAACTTGGCCACGCGCCGGATGGCTTGCCGGCACTTGCGTTCGGAGGCCAGTGTCACCGCGCAGGTGTTGACCACATAGATGTCGGCCACTTTCAACGGCGACACCCGTTCGTATCCCGATTCGGGGAATTGCCGGGCAATCGTAGATGTTTCGGAAAAGTTGAGCTTGCACCCGAGCGTGATAAAGGCTATTTTTTGTTTTTTTTCCACGCACAAATGTCGTGCAAATTTTACTAAATTCAAAATAAATCCCGGCGAGTTTACTTTACGTTGACGCTTACCGCCGCCAACTGCTGCCAGCCCGACTTGTCGGTCAGGCGCACCATAAAATGATAGTCGCCCGCATCAATATTATCGGGAACCGTAATTTGATTGCTTGCCTCAAAGGCCTGCAACCCCGGCGGAATAGCGTAGTCCTGATTGAAAACCCACGCATCCACGGGCGTTTTCTTCTCGTCCGTTTCACATTCGGCATTGCCGGTTGAGTGCGCGTGATGGTCGAAGTTGTTGTGGATTTCGATATTGTAACTGCCCAATTCCGCGTTGTCGGAGAAGTGCGCTGTAAAGGCAAACCTTGCGCCGCGCTGTAGCGCGGCGCAAGGTTGCGGGAAACGGATTTCTATAACCGGCTTCTGCATATCTTTGCCTGTTTCATCGCCGCAGGCAAGCCACGCGAAAGCCAAAATACTGAAGAGTAGTATTCTTTTCGGCATACCGGTCAATCTTCCGTTATCACTTCCAGTTCTGCTTCGGCGGTTGTCGATTGCCCCTCCCTGTCGGTAACGGTGAGGTGCAAGTGATACTCTCCGGCCGGCGCCTCTTCGGGAATGACGATGTGCTCGTGGAACTCGGCGTTTTTCAAACCGGCATACTTGCTGCCGGCGCCGAAGGTCTCTTCGATTTCAAAACCGCCGCCTTCTTCCTGATGGATTTCGACAACAATTTTGTCAATCAGCCCTTCGGCAACGATTCCGGCTTCGAGGTGCAGGTCGTCGCCTGCCGCAACCTTGCCTTCGGGCGAGTCGTGGCTGCCGATTTCGGTGATTGTTATTACCGGTTTTGCCGGGTCGTCTTTGTCGCACGACGACAGGGCGAGTACACTCAAGCCCGCGAGGAACAGTGTTCCGAGAATGATTTTTTTATTCATTTTTTAGTGAATTATAAGGTTAAACATAAAATTATTGAAAAGTTGCGTCCCGCTTCGGGGACATCTATCAGACGGTAAAAACTCGTATGGTTGTAGTACCTCCTGTTGAGCAGATTATTTGCCTGTATGCCGATTTTCAAGGTTGTTTTTTCAAAATCGAAAAGGCGTCCCGCCGCCGCATTAAGCAGCGCATAGCCCGCTGTCGGGTTTTCGGGCGGCACGATGTCGTTCTGTGCATCAACAAGCTTGACGTTTAGCGAAACATACCCGTCTTTGTCCTGCCATTTTCTGTTTGGCGTATATTTTATCTCCACACACGCGCCGGCCGGCGGCGAAAAGGGCAGGGTGTAGCCCTTCTTATCGCCCGACAGCTGCCGGGCAAACAGATAATCGCCCGACAAATTAAACTCCACCCGGTCTGTGATTTTATAATTGATGTTGTATTCAAATCCCCAGCGAAAAACGCGGCTCTGCGTATAGTAGTACTTTTGCAGCCCCTCGTAGTAACCGGAGGTCGGATTGAGATAAATATAGTTCGGGAAAAAGTTCACAAACGGCTCCATGAGAAAAACCCATTTTCGATTTGCAAACGAAATGCCTGCATCCCATTGATACGACTCTTCGGGCGAAAGGTCGATATTTCCTTTTTCGTAACGGAAAATATGGTAGTTCACGCCGTCCGAACCGAGCTCTTTCGGAATGGGGGCGCGAAAACTTTTGCCGAAGTTCGACTTGAAATTCCAGTTCCCCGCATCGCAGTTTACGCCCAAAGCGTATGTTACGGCGTTGAAACGGCGTTCTGCCGCGGCGGAGCGAATACGATACTCTTCCCCGCCCGCGCCGTCGGGTGTTTTGTACCAGTCGCGATACCCGTCGATTTTGGTCGAGATTCTGTCGAAGCGCACGCCGCCGCTAATGTGTAGATTATGGCAGACCTCGAATTTGTCGTAAACAAAAATTCCGGATGAAGCCGAGCGGAAGTCAGGGATGACGAAGCCCCAACCGCCACGGCGATTGTGCTGGCTTTCAAAATCGACGCTCGCGCTGATTTTGTGCCGCTCTGCAAGCGTGGCCTGCGCCTCAATATTCGCCGTAAGGGTATTTTTGTTGTACTGCCGTTCCAAACTGCCGGGCGGAATGGGCATATAGCCGTGCGAAACCGGCTCTGCAAATTCCTGCCGGAAGTTGTTTTGAAAAGCAAAGTTTCCTGTCACTTTTATATTGTCGAATGTGTAGCTTGTGCGATTAATCACTTTGAAGTGATTGACCGTGTGGGCGGGCAAATCGATATCGCGGCGGCTTTTGTCATAATCCAAATCCGATAAACGCACTTCCAAGCCGTGCGCATTGGCAAAAAATCCGCTTCCGGCATATACGTCCGAGACATGAAAATTTGCCAGAAACTTGCCGGAAAAATAGCCAAAATGCAGTCCGCCGCTTTGTTCCTTGCCTGCGGTGTTTCGCAAACGGTTGTTTTTTATTTTGATGTAGTACGAATAATACCGGATGCTGTCGGCTGGGATTTTGTAGTCGGCATAATCAATAAGCGTAAAATTCGCCCTGTACCAGAAGCCGTTTTTTCGTCCGCCGATGCGTGCGGCGAGGCCGGTCGACTCGTTGTTCGTTTGTCCGAAGAGGGTTATTTCGCCCTCCAGCGGTTGTTGCGGAAGGTGCGAGGTGTTCAGGTTGATTACGCCCGCCACAGCGTCCGAGCCGTAATGCAGCGTTCCCGCCCCTTTGACAATTTCCACGTTATCGAGCGCAAACCGGTCTATTTCGAGCCCATGGTCGTCTCCCCATTGCTGTGCTTCGTGCTTGACGCCGTTTTCAGCCACAAGCATACGGTTGAAGCCCAAGCCGCGAATGGTTGGCTTCGACTGCCCCGAACCGATGCCCATTGCCTTTATGCCCGGAATATTTTCCAGTGTTTGCATCAGGCTGCCTGCAAAATGCTGTTCGAGGAAGGTTTTCCCAACCCGTACGGTGTTTTGCGGCGACTGCATTTGCGCGCTCCGGCGGCTGTTTGCCTCCACAACCACCTCGTTGAGCGGCACCAGCGTGTCGGTTCTGTTTTGCGCAGCAAGCGCGTGCACAGCAATAGAAGACAATATTATTGTAATAAATATTGACTTCATAAAAGTGATAAGAAATGTTAGAAATGGGATTTGGTTAACGGGCGGGAGGCGCTCTTAACGAAACGAAGGAGAATTGTTTTTGGGGAATGTCGAAAATTCCCCGTTCTGTTGCGATTTCCACAAGAAAGACAACCGGTTTTTCTACGGTGAAAACGCTTTGGGTGGTAAAGTTCGACAATGTGAATTGGCAAATGGCGCAATCATCATGCCCGGCTTCCGAATGGCAGGCGGCGTGGTGTTCGTCGGGAAAGAGTATATGCACCGGCTTTGCCAGTAGCGAAACGGCAAAAATCGTCGCCAGAACGGCAGCGCTGCAAATGCGATATTTATTGCCTCTTTTCATTTCTTTCCGAAATTTTTGTAAAGGTAAGTATTATTTTTGAAAAGAAAAGAGTTACGAAGTGGCTCGTAACTCTTTTTTGCGGGGTGGGAGCTATAGGGTTCGAACCTATGACCCTCTGCTTGTAAGGCAGATGCTCTAAACCAGCTGAGCTAAGCTCCCTTGATTGGGACGGCAAAGGTATATGATTTTTTTTTAATGTGCAAACTTTTTTACGAATTATTCTTCATCTTCCTCCGCGTCGTCTGCGAAGTCGCTGCTGTCGTCGCCGGTATCGGGGAAGTCGCTGCTGTCGTCGCCGGTATTGTCGGGGCCTCCGCCGAACATTTCCCTTTCCACTTCCTCGTAGTCGGTATCGATTTTCACATCAATTTTGACGAGGTAAATGGTGTCGGGCAGGTCGATGGTAATGGCGTAGAAGTAGGTGCCGTCGGGCTTGTCCACCTTCATGATGTCGGCCATGTAGTCGTTGTATCCGTGCGGGTATTTTTCCTTGATGGCATCGAGCACGCCCTGTGCGAGGTTCTTGTAGCTCGCCACCAGCCGGCGCTTTCCGCCTTGCTGTACCGGCGCTTTTTTCACCGGAGCGACTTCGGGCGTTTTCGCCGGCGTCACTTTCTTGCTTACGGGTTTTGGCACCGGCTTCGTCACTTTTTGCGCCGTTTTTACGGGTTTTTGCACCGGCTTCGTCACTTTTTGTACCGTTTTTACGGGTTTTTGTACCGGCTTCGTCACCTTTTGCGCCGTTTTTACGGGTTTCTTAACCTGTTTGCTTTTCGGTTTTAGCGCCTTAGCGACGGGCTTGGCCGGCTTTGTCGTTTTTTTAACAGGCGCCACCTTCTTTTTAACAGGTGCTACCGTCTTTTTAACAGGTTTTTTTGCTGCGGCCACTTTTTTTGCCTTTACCGGAGTGGCTTTTTTCGCTTTTGCAACTGTTTTTACGACGGTTTTCTTTACCGGTTTTATCGTTTTTTTCACCGGTTTTGTTGTTTTTTTCACTGCCGCAACTGTTTTTTTGGCAACAACTTTCTTTACCGGCTTGGCCGATACTTTCTTGTTGTTTAGAGGTTTCGTTATCTTCTTCGCCGATTTGGCAGCGGGTTTGGTTTTTTTAGCTGTAATGGTTTTTTTCGACATAATGAGATAAAATAACAAATAATTTTCTGCAATAATACATCAAAAATTCAAATAATAATGAATTATGCGAATAAATATTTATCAACAGCTTTTTACCAACGGTTGAAATCGGGGGAAATTTAACGAAACGGCTTAGAGCGGATATTCGTCGAAAGCGTAGAGAATCGTCGACAGGTAGCGCTCGCCGGTGTCGGGCAGTACCACTACAATGGTCTTGCCTTTGTTCCCGGGACGCAGGGCGAGGCTCGTGGCTGCGAAGGCGGCCGCACCCGACGAAATACCCACGAGCAGGCCTTCGGTTTTGGCCAGTTCGCGGCTTGTGCGGATGGCGTCGTCGTTCGATACGGGGATGATTTCGTCAATCACGGCGCTGTCGTAGTTGCGCGGGACGAATCCGGCGCCAATGCCCTGTATCTTGTGCGGGCCGGGCTTGCCGCCCGACAGCACCGGCGAGTCACTGGGCTCTACGGCTACCACCTTCACGGCGGGGTTCAGCTCTTTCAGCCGTTTTCCTGCGCCGCTCACGGTGCCGCCTGTGCCCACGCCCGACACAAAGATGTCAACCTTTCCGTCGGTGTCGAACCACACTTCTTCGGCCGTTGTGCGGTAATGTATATCGGGGTTTGAGGGGTTGTCGAATTGTTGCAGAATGATAGCGCCGGGCGTTTCGTCGCGTAGCGCTTCCGCTTTGGCGATAGCGCCTTTCATGCCTTCGCTTCCGGGCGTGAGCACCAGCGTTGCGCCGAGCGCTTTCAGCAGGTTGCGCCGCTCGAGGCTCATGGTTTCGGGCATCGTGAGGATGAGCTTGTAGCCTTTCGCTGCCGACACAAACGCCAATCCCACGCCGGTGTTGCCGCTTGTGGGCTCTATGATGGTAGCGCCGGGTTTCAGGATGTGGTGTGCTTCCGCATTCTCAATCATAGACAGCGCTATGCGGTCTTTCACGCTGCCGGCGGGATTAAAATATTCGAGTTTGGCAATCAGGTGCGCCTCCACAGATTTTGTTTTTTTGTAAGCGTTGAGCTCCAACAGGGGGGTATTCCCCACTAAATCGGTTAATTGTTTAAAGATTTTCGACATTTTGGTAGGTGTTTTTGTAAATAAATATAATTTTATGCAAAAATAGCACATCTTTTGCTATGCCGAAATAGCACATTTGTGGTATTTTTATATTTTTCGTGGCGAAGTCACATAATTTTATGGTACTTTTGCATAAAAAATAACATTTTAATGTCGATGCGCCCATTTATTCTGGCCGATAACCAATACATCACCCGGCGAGGGATTTCCGCCCTGTTGGAGCAGTTGTGTGTGGCCGGCGAGGTTGTGGAGGCGGCTTCGTGTGCGGAACTCATGGCGCAGCTGTCCGCTTATCCTGAGGCGGCGGTGTTGTTGGATTATACGCTTTTCGATTTGCTCGAGGTGCAGCTGATTAATTTGCGCGAGAAGTATCGCCGGTCGGCGTGGCTGTTGTTTTCCGACGAGTTGTCAAAACCGTTTTTGCGGCGGGTGCTTTTTTCGGGGCAGCCGTTTGGCGTAGTGATGAAAACCGACCCGGCCGGCGACCTCATGGCCGCTTTGAAATATACCGCTCGTGGCGAAACCTACTTATGTGATTTGGCTGTGCAGGTGTTGCGCGAGGGCGTGCCGCCGCAGGAAACCCGCGACATGCTCACCGCCAGCGAGCGTGCCGTACTGCACGAGATTGCTATGGGAAAAACCACCAAAGAAATTGCTTTTGAGCAGCACCTCAGTTTTCATACCATTAATACACACCGGAAAAATATTTTTCGCAAGTTGGAGGTAAACAACGTGCACGAGGCCATCAAGTACGCCATGCGTGCAGGCATTGTCGATTTGACGGAATACTACATTTAAGCCATGACATGCTTAGTTCTTACGTATCGATATTGGCATATTTGGCGTGGGTTTCGATAAATTCGCGGCGTGGCGGCACTTCATCGCCCATCAGCATGGAGAAGATGCGGTCGGCTTCGGCGGCATTGTCGATGGTAACTTGCCGCAGCACGCGGTTTTCGGGGTTCATGGTGGTTTCCCATAATTGTTCGGGGTTCATTTCGCCCAACCCTTTGTAGCGTTGCACACGCACTGAACTGTCTTTCCCTCTTCCTATTTCTTCCAACGCTTGTTGGCGTTCGGCGTCATTCCAACAGTAGCGTTTTTCCTTTCCTTTGGCTACCAAATAGAGTGGGGGAGTAGCGATATAGAGGTGTCCGCGTTTTATCAGGTCGTTCATGTGGCGGAAGAAGAACGTCATGATGAGTGTGGCAATGTGGCTTCCATCCACGTCGGCATCGGTCATGATGATGATTTTGTAGTAGCGCAGTTTTTCGAGGTTTAGCGCTTTGCTGTCTTCTTCTGTGCCAATGGTAATACCGAGCGCAGTGAAGATATTTCGAATTTCTTCGCTTTCAAACACCTTATGCTCCATCGCTTTTTCGACGTTGAGGATTTTTCCGCGTAGCGGCAAAATAGCTTGAAACATGCGGTCGCGGCCTTGTTTTGCCGAGCCGCCGGCCGAGTCGCCTTCCACCAGGTAGAGCTCGCATTTCGCAGGGTCGCGGTCGGAGCAGTCGGCTAACTTTCCGGGAAGCCCCGAGCCGGACATGACGGTTTTGCGCTGCACCATTTCACGCGCTTTGCGTGCGGCTTGGCGGGCTGTGGCGGCCAGTATCACCTTTTCGATAATTTGTTTGGCGTCTTTCGGATTTTCTTCGAGGTAATTGTCCAAAGCCGTGCTCACGGCTTGCGATACGGCGGCCGTAACTTCGCTGTTGCCCAATTTTGTTTTGGTTTGCCCTTCAAATTGCGGCTCGGCCACTTTCACCGAAATCACCGCTGTGAGGCCTTCGCGGAAGTCGGCAGGGTCAATGTCGAACTTGAGTTTTGTGAGCATGCCGTTCTTTTCGGCAAAGTTTTTAAGTGTCGTAGTCAGCCCGCGGCGGAAGCCCGAAAGGTGCGTGCCGCCTTCAATGGTGTTGATATTGTTCACATACGAGTGTATGTTTTCATTAAAACCGCTGTTGTATTGCATGGCTACTTCTATCGGCAAACCTGTTTTTTCGGTTTCCAGATAGATGGGTTTTTCCGTGAGTTTGTCGCGCGTGCCGTCGAGGTAAGCAACAAATTCGAGCAGCCCTGTTTCCGAATAAAAATGGTCGGAGTGATAATGCTTTTCGTTTTCATTTTCGCTGTCTTCCCATTCGCGTTTATCGGTAAGGGTAAGATGAATGCCCTTATTCAGGAATGCCAATTCGCGCAAGCGCGTGGCTAACGTTTCGTAATCGTATTTGGTGGTTACGGTGAATATGGTGGCGTCGGGTTTGAACGTAATGATGGTGCCGGTGCGGTTGGATTCGCCTGTCACTTTTACCTCATATTGCGGGATGCCGTAGTGATATTCCTGTTGGAAAATTTTTCCTTCGCGGTGAATTTCGGCTATGAGCAGCGACGATAGCGCATTCACGCACGACACGCCTACGCCGTGCAATCCGCCCGACACCTTGTAACTTCCTTTGTCGAACTTGCCGCCGGCATGCAACACGGTGAGCACAACCTCCAGCGCTGACTTGCCTTCTTTTTGCATGATACCGGTAGGGATACCGCGTCCGTCGTCAGCTACTGTAATGGAGTTGTCTTCGTTAATGGTCACATCAATATTTTTGCAATAGCCGCCCAGCGCTTCGTCAATGGAGTTATCGACTACTTCATACACCAAGTGGTGCAATCCGCGTTGGCCTATGTCGCCGATATACATCGAAGGACGTTTTCTAACGGCTTCGAGGCCTTCAAGTACCTGAATATTTTCGGCCGAATAGGAGTTGGCCGCTTGTTTCTCGTTTTCTACAGTCATAGTCAAAAATCTTCATTTAGATATCCTACAAAGGTAGTAATATTTTATGTAATTTGCAACGAAAAACGATGAAAAAACAGTGTAACAGCGGAAAATTTTAACGCTTTTTTATCTTTTAAAATGAGTATGTTAGCCCGCATCCGGCAGTCAAGCCCGGATGATAGTAGAGATAATAATTTTGGTAGGGCTTGTTCAGTAGGTTTTTTCCTTGAAGGAAGACGGAAAATTTTTCAGTGATGCGGTATTCTGCCGTGAGCCCCAAGTTTACGTAAGCTTTTGTAGAAGTAGTGTGTGCGGCGTAGGATGCGGGAAGTAGCACGGGCGTTTCGCTTCGGTAAAGCGCATCGAGGGTAAAAATGAGCGGGTTTATTTTGTACCGGAACTGCAATCCCGCTTCAATCGTTGGCGTGTGCCATGCTTTTTCCTCTATGTCCATGTTGTATTTGGTATAATTGGAAAAGAACAACGCATCGATGTTGCGGAATTTGGCGCTCAATTCAAACCCAACGCTGAATTTTGATACGTTGTCATAAACTACGTCGAAATTGCTGAGGATTGGGAAGTATGTATAAACTGTGCCTCTGTCATTGATAGGTTCTGTGCTATTGACAAAAAAGTACATACTATCAATCATCGTGTAGGATGCTTTTAAGCGATAGGCAAAAGTGCTGCTGAAATTTCCTCTGACGCCGGCTTCGCTTTTTATTCTGTTGCGGGTGTTCGATACGTCTAAACCCGGCAATACATAAGGGTTTTCGGAAATAATTTTTTCGTAGTTGTTGAGGGTTGACCCGCCTGCTATTTCAAGATAGGGGATAATCATGCCATTGTAAGCGATGAAGTGAAACGCTAGCAAAGGATAGAAATTGTAACTTAATCCATGCCCATTATAAATTCCTTCGATGTTCAACCCTGCCGACGCTTTCATGAGGTCGTCATGGTAAGTGTAAGAAGGTATGGCGTTGATTAATCCCGACGAAAATTGTTTCGACAGGTTGTCGCGGTTGTATGTTTTGGCGTAAAGTTGCAGGTTGAAAATGTGGTGCGGGGTTATTCTGAAATTGAGGAAACTGTTTAGTCCTACCGTGTGTTGGTTTACGGGTTTCGTCGACTTATAACGGTGCGCCGATTCCTTGATGTAATCGAAATAAGTCTGGACGCTGAACGAAAAAGTTTTGTTGGCGTTATCCAAAGTATATAGGCGGATGTCGGTGTTGACAATATTAAACGTTTGACTCATAAAGTCACGCACGTAGCTGTTTTCGGCAATCTTTGTTGTGGCATATTCGTTGTCAATATTTTCTTTGAGGAAGAGCGTGTCTTGTCCGTAGTACAAAAGAGATTGGTGCTTGTATTCCGCTTTGGCCTCTATTGCCGCGTATTTGAAAAGGTGTTGCAATACCACGCCGGCTTGTGATGTTTCGTGCGCCGATAAAATTTTATCGGTAATCGGTTGCGGGGTTACAGGCGCTTGTTCGTAAAGCGGCGACTTTCCCCAGTATGAGCGGTGTTTGAGGTAAACGCTCACCGCCGATTTTTTAGATAGCGGGCTGTGAAGGTAGAAGTCGGCTTCGGGCGTCACAGGGTGCAGGTATGCTGCACGAAGGTATCCATATCCCATGTCGGGTATGGTAAGATTGTCTGTAGCCATTGAGATGGCAGGAATAGCCTCGAGCGAAAAGCTGCTCTGCATGTCATGGGCAATAAACGGATAGGTGAAAGATATTTTCGGGTATATTAAGGAATCGCCGGTGTTGTATTTGATGTCAATTTTATCGGTTTCGAGTATTTTTCCCCTGTAGTCGGTTACAATTTCGACGGTGGGGTCGCCCAGTCCGGTATTTTTTTTCGTTTTCGAAGATTGTTGCGCCACAACGGCATTGCTTATACAAAGCATCAATCCGGCAATCAATATGGTCGTGTAATGTAGTTTCATAGTTATTGAATTGCAGCTAAACGTGTTTTTACAACATCAATTATTCCGTCTCCTTCTATGGTATATCCTTCGAGGATGCTATTGTAAGTGGCTTTTGCCCGTTCAATTTCGTTTTGCGACACGTAAATATCGCCTAAAATAATAAAGCTTCGCGCCAGCCAGTAGGGTTGCCGGCTTTGCGCTTCCGAGAAGGCAAATACGGCATTTATAGCGTCTTCGTTACGGCCGCTTTGGTATAATATGTCAATGGAGAGGAATGCGGCTTCAGCGCCTTCGGGCGTTTTAATATATTTGCCGGATAGTTGTTTGTAGAATAACAAGGCTTCTTCGGCATGCCCCAGTTGTTGGCTTGACTTGGCACGTATGAGCGAGGCTTTCAACTGTTCCTGTTCGGTGGCGGTTGAAAATTGAAGTACGCTTTGGGCCATATCAATAGCCTGTTGGTAATTGTCTATGTTGAAATGGGCTTCCATCATCCGGTATGTAGCCTCAAGTTTGTAATTTTCTTCCTGAGTGAAAGTAAGTAGTTTCTCATACGAGTTTATCACGTCGCTGTAATCTTCGAGCCGGTACACACAGCGCGCGTATCCGAGCAGCGCGAGTTCGGTGAATGGATTTCGGAGTTGTGCAATGACGAAACTGAAATAGCCCTTGGCTTCGTTATACTGCCGCTTGCGGAACAAACAATCGCCGAGATAGAAGTTGGCTTGCGAGGCGTAAGAGGTAGCGGGGTACATTTGCAGGAAGTTTTTCAGTGACTTAATTGCTTCGTCACATTCGCCGGAGAGATATATTTTTTCAGCTTGGTCGAAACGGCTCTTTTCCTTTTCCTGTTCTCTTTCGGTTTCATTCATGTCGTCGTTTAACGCCAATTGGTCTACGAAATTGTAATAACTTTCAATGTCGTTGGTTTCGAGGTAGGCATTTTTCAACCCAATCAGTGCGTTTTTCGCTTCTTGCGAGTTGGCGTCAAACAATACGGCTTTCCTGTAGTAGTCGATGGCTGTTTTGTAGTTGTTGGTATTCACATTAATCAGCCCAAGTTCGATGAGGGCCAATTGACAATACGGATGGGTGGGGTAATATTGTGTAATTGTAATAAACGATTTGCCGGCCATGTCGAATTTGTTAAGCCGCAGGTAGGTGCGCCCTATCTCATAAATTCCCGGAGGGGTGTATTCAGACTGTGGGAAATCCACGCTGAGCTTGTTGAGCAGCTCTAATTTTTGTTGTAACTTGTCGGACAGCCCCAGTGCCATGGCTTTTTGATACATGGCATAGTCCACATGTTCGGCTTTGAGTTGTATGGTTTTTTCGTAATTGTCGGCGGCAAAAGCGTATTTCTGTTGGATGAAATAACAATTACCGATGCAATTATAGGCGTCTCCGAGATAGTGGGTGTCATCTTGCGCCAGGGCTACAAACTTTCTGAACCAACTTATGGCATTGTCATATTGCTTCATTTTGTAAGTGCAATATCCAATGTTGTAGTGTGCGAGTTGAAATTCGGTTTTATTGTTGAAAGCTCCTTCGGCATGGATGAAGTCTTCATATTGTTCCATCGCTTTTTGGTATTCGCGGTTTTTGTACAGGGCTTCGGCTTTCCAATAGCGCGCCATGGAGGAAAGGTAAGAGTCGTATTTACTGTACGTGAGAGAATGATCAAATGATTTAATGGCGTTGTCGTATGATGTGGAATCAAAAGACGCCATGGCCTGTATGAAAGTGATGCGCTGGATGTCGGCATAATCTTTATCGGTAGGCTTGGGTATCTCAAGGATCGCTTCTACGGCCTTGCCGTAACGTTTATCTACGGTGTAGGCGATGGCGAGAATACGGTTTATGTCTTTTTGCGGATTGGCCTTGTGGTAAACATAAATAGGCTCGGTGTCGTTATACAATTCCAGCGACAGCTTGGCTGCGTTGAATGTTGAAATATCTTTGATGGCGTAGTCGAATTCCATCTTTCCGGCGGTGTTAAAATATTCGAGCGCCTTTTTGCTGTTGCCTGTTTTCAGCGCAATATCGCCGGCATAGTAGAGCGCATTTTGTGTCAGGGAATCGGCACTGATTTTTAGTACGGAGTCGAGCGCTTGCAAAGCTTCGGGATATTTTTTCAGCCGGTAGTAAAGAGAGGCTTCCAGATAATAATCATCACGAGTCATTCCCTTTGTTTTGTCCCGGTAAAGATTAAGGTAGCGCAGCGATTCTTCGTATTGCTGCGTTTTAAAATAAGCATTTGCAATGAGGTAGGCAATTTCGGGATACCGCGCCTCATCTACGATTTTAAGCAGGCCTATGCCATTGGCAATGATTTTGTCGTATTCCTGTTGATAGGCATATATTTGCAGGAGATAGAATGCAATGAGCGAAGAAAAACGGCTGTCGGATTTTATTTCATTGAATGCGGTGATGGCCGATAAATAATTTTTGCGCAGGTATTCGATGTGTGCGTAATAGTAAGTAGCAGGAGCGGTGTATTCATTAGCCGGCAATATTTTGACATGGGTAAATAATGTCAGCGCTTTGTCGAAATTATTGGTTTTAAAATAAGCGTATGCTTGTAAATAGAGGCATTCCAGCCTGTCGTTGGGGTCTAATTCCCTGTCGTCGGTTTTTTCAAACCATGCGATGGCTTTTTTATATTGTTCGGCGCTGCACAGTTGCTTTGCCAGGGAAAAATGAATATAATTCGATTTCGGGTTGTTGATTATTGTTTCATCAAGTTGCAAAACCATGGCTTCGCTGTTGTTTAATTGCAGCTTGATGGCACATAGCGTGAGGTATGACGCAATGTCGATTTGCAATATTTCGTTGGTGTTAATTTGTGCGGCTTTCTGAAACTGTGCCTGCGCATCGGTGTATTGCCCTTTTTCATACAAGTCGATGGCGCTGGAATAATAGCTGTTGTCTAAACCGGTATGAATTTGTGCCGGTGCAAGAATAGCGCTTGCACAAGAAAGAAACAAAATGCCAAACAATTGGTAGCAAAGTTTAATTTTCATGGACACATATAATAATTCAGCAAAGATATGAAAATTATAATATAATCGGAAAATTTTGAAGATGAAATTACTTACATTCTTTCAAGTTCCTCTACAGCCCGCAACAACGTGTTGTCAATAGCGCCGATAAATGGATAAAAGCCCTCGTCGTCGAGTGGCGTGTTGCGCCCTATGAAGGCTTTTAGGTAAATATCAATAAGATGTTTACATTGTTTTAGTTCGCCGGGTTTCGGTTTTACTCCTTGACGTGCCGTATAATCGGCAAAGAGTTTTGACAGATCGAAAGCGGTGTAGAACTTCCGGAGGCTGTCTATTGTGTGGATGTTGTTGATCTCTGTCCGGTGCAGGTCGGAAAACTGTATGGCATAGCGGTATATGAGATTTTTTTTCGACACATTGATGAAATATTCATTTACGTCGGTAGTGTCAATCAAAAATGGGACAAGCACATCTGGCGCAATGCCGCCGCCGCCATATACAATTTTTCCGCCGGGCGTGGTGTAGCGCTGTATGGTGTCTTGTTTTACGCTGTCGGCCTCCGGAAATTCACCATGAAGTATGCGTTGAAAAATGTCTTCTTCGTATTTTTTATCTTTGCCGTAGGGCTTTTGTATGCTGCGCCCGGTGGGGGTGTAGTAGCGTGCCACAGTGAGGCGCAGCCCCGAATTGTCGCTAAAGTTGATGGGTTCTTGCACCAGCCCCTTGCCGAATGTGCTCAGCCCCACAATAAGCCCTCTGTCGTTATCCTGCAAGGCCCCGGCTACAATTTCGGAGGCAGACGCTGTGAATTCGTCGGTGAGTATGGCCACGTTGATGTGTTGCAACTGCCCGTATCCGTTGGCATACAAGTCTTGGCGTTTGCGCGCCCTGCCTTCGGTATATACAATGAGGCTTTCCTTCGGCAGAAATTCGTTGGCAATTTCAAAAGCCTGGTCGAGTAGTCCGCCGGTATTGCTGCGCAAGTCGAAAATGAGATTTTTCATTCCTTTCTCCTGCAACGCCAATGCCGCTTTCAGAAATTCATAATGCGACGATTTTGAGAATTTCGACAGTTTGACATATCCGATGTGCTCATTTATCATGTAAGCCACATCAATGCTTTTTACAGGAATTTTGTTGCGCGTGATAGGGAAATATATCAAATTCGGCTCGCCGATGCGCTTTATGCCCACGGTGACCTGCGTGCCTGTTCTGCCGCGTAACATTCTCACCACATTATTCTGACTGACTTTCTGCCCGGCAATCAGCGAGTCGTCAACCGTAATAATCCGGTCGCCGGGATGTATGCCCACGCGTTCGGAGGGCCCGCCGTTGACTACACTGACCACCATCACCGTGTCGTTCGGCATATTGAACGTAATCCCCACGCCGTCGAAATTACCCTCTATTGATTCGTTGGCTTGCTCCATATCTTCTGCTTGAATATATATGGAATGAGGGTCGAGCTCTTCCAACACGAACGGAATGGTTTTCTCCACCAGACTGTCAATATTTACCTTGTCCACGTAGTTTTCCTTTATCTGTTCGAACACGAGTTGGAGCTTGCCCAATTCGGATTGGGGATAATACACAGGAATGGGAATATATTTATTGATGTCGGTGTTTTTGTATAGGAGATATTGCCCGATAATCATGCCGAGTACGATACATACCATAGCGGTTAATATCCGGAGTAAGGTGTTTTTATTCATAGGCTCTTCTTGTTAAAGGGTCTGTGTGCTGCGTGTTTATATCAATGTGGGTTACTTCGATTCCGGCGCGGCGCAATAGCTCAATGCCATCGGTAATGCGGTATTGGTTGCTGTACACCACGCGGATAATGCCGGCTTGTATGATGAGTTTTGCACATTCCAAGCAAGGTGAGGTGGTGATGTAGAGCGTGGCGCCTTCGCTGCTGTTGTTTGATTTGGCCACTTTAGTGATGGCGTTGGCTTCGGCATGGAGTACATACGGTTTGGTAAGGCCCTGCTCATCTTCGCATACGTTTTCGAAACCGGAAGGAGTTCCGTTATATCCGTCTGAAATAATCATGCGGTCCTTTACAATAATAGCGCCCACCTGCCGGCGTTTGCAATATGAATTTTTTCCCCACACCGCTGCCATTTCGAGATAACTACGGTCAAATTGTTCCTGTTTTTCAGCGGTCATACTTAATAAATCAAAGTGCAAAGATAGAAAAAAGTCGGTTATTTTTTAAAAAGATTATTGTAGAATTAAAAAAAGGTGTTATCTTTGCATCCCCAAATGAACCGGTGCGGTAGTTCAGTTGGTTAGAATACGTGCCTGTCACGCACGGGGTCGCGGGTTCGAATCCCGTCCGCACCGCTAAGCCCGCTTTCAGAGATTAGTCTGGAGGCGGGTTTTTGTTTGTGGGGAAGCGGGATACAGGCATTTTTCTTTCCACATCAATATACAACTTTCAACAAAAATACATATCTTTGCTGTACTTAAGTTGTACCTTTGTTGTACCGTTCTGACTCGATTGCATTCTTAAATTTTGTAATGATTTTGCAAAGTTCTCTTCGATTAAAACAAAACAGACAAATTCTGAACAGGTAAAATTCTGATTGCTCATTAAAAAAGGCAAAGGTTTTATTAGAAGTGGAACTTAACACAGAGGATGTGGTGAGGCTAAACTTAAAGGACAGGGTGATGAAAATATTGAATGAATGAAAATAAAAGGAAGTTTGAAAATAGGGTATAAAAAAAGAAAAAGATGTTTAACTATTTTTTATTGGGTTTCAGGTTTTTCATTTCTTCTTAGTATAATTGGAAGAAATGAAATGGATAAGGCAAAATAGAAGTAGTTATAAAATACCGGATATACCCGATATGCAGGGTGATATTCCAGATGAGATAAGGTATAGATATTGGGGCATTATGACTAAGCATATTAGGGATGAAAAAGATAAAAACATTGGGCAGTTTGTTAATTTGGCAGAAAACATATTTGAGAAGTATGATGTAAATTATTAACTAAAAAACGAAAACTATGAAAAAACTATTATTATTGTTCGGCCTGCCGCTATTGTGCAATTGCTCGAAGGAAGAAACCGTAACGCCTCCACCTTACGCTGCTTCTGACGAAACATGGAAGTTCGGCAACCTCACTTGGAGCGACGCCATTCACGACCCTGCGTGCGATAAATCGGATTTTCGTGGCGGTATGATAAATGACGATCCCCCTGAAGCTGATGGGCGGAGCTATACCTATAAAAAGAAAACATTTTATTATTACAGTTGGTTGTATGTATATGAAAACGCCGAACGTTTATGTCCGTCGCCCTGGCGGGT
>JAITQQ010000039.1 GCA_031288855.1 Prevotellaceae bacterium | reverse complement strand
TGCGACCGTAAAAGCCGCCGTGCTCGTTGTCCTGCATACGGTTAAGCCAAAAGGAGAGGATGCCGTTTTCTAATTCATTTTCAAAAATTGCCATCGCGTCATTTTTGTTTGCAAAAGAGCTACAAACATACTCGAAAAATTTTAGATGTACAAGAGGGCGTTCACCCCAATCTCCTACGCCGCGCTACGCTTTGCCCCTGCCGTCACTCCGACCGGAGCGCGCGACAGTGGTACACACGCATTTTTATTGTACAGTTAACTATATTTAGTTCTTTTACCTCTAAAAAGGCTTGACATGCGAAAAAAATTGCCATACCTTTACCGCCGGTTTTTATAATTACAAATTATTGCGAAAACTAAACATAATAACATGAAAACAGCAATAAATACTGTTTTACGTCTTAGCGGCACACTCCGCATGTTCCGCCTTTTTGGTCGGAGTGCACAGAGGGTAACTTATAGTATGGATGCTGAAGTAAATCATAGAAACCCCTCTATTTCCCAAATCAATTTTTACGACAAGGTAAATCTTCACGTCAGGGGCATAGCTATAACACACACACACACACACACACACACACACACACACACACACACACACACACACACACACACACACACACACACACAACTTACGCAAACTTAATATAAACTACAAAGGTAGTAATAATCTACTTACGTTTTTATATAACCGCACTATATTTCTGTATAGGGCGGTTTTTTTGTGCCATCCTATCAGCAGGGCGAACTCGGCTAAACAATTATCATCCATTAAATTCCAATTATTATGAAAAAATGTTTTAGAAAGAAAGTACACTTACTATTGTGGCTGTGGCTGCTGCCGGTGTTTACGGTGGCGCAAACGGCCATTACCGGCACGGTGCGCGATGCCGCCGGTGAGGCAATTGTCGGCGCCGGCGTGGTGGTGAAGGGCACCACACAGGCTGCTATAACCGACGTGAACGGTAAATTCTCGCTCAATGTAGCGGAAAGCGCCGTGCTACAAGTATCCTATCTCGGATACGTGACACAGGAAGTAGCCGCATCACCGAACGTGACTGTGGTATTGACGGAAGAGGTTAAAGCGCTGGACGAGGTGGTTGTTATCGGCTATGGTAGCATGACCCGAAAAGATGTCACCAGCTCCATCACCACGGTAAATGCGAAAGACCTGAATGTAGGAGTTTACAGCAATCCGGCGCAATTGCTACAAGGCAAAGTGCCCGGACTGACGGTGACCCAAAGCAGTGACCCGAATGCGGCTCCTTCCATAACGCTGCGCGGGGCCTCCACGCTGCGTACCGGCGAGGCACAGGAGCCTTACTTTGTGATTGATGGAGTACCCGGCATCTCATTGGCTTTGCTCGCTCCGGATGATATTGAATCCATTGATGTACTTCGGGATGCCTCCGCTACCGCTATTTACGGGTCTAAAGCGGCCAATGGCGTGATCATTGTTACCACCAAACGAGGTAATAAGGGAAAGTCTTCTATCAACTACAGCGGCTATGTAGCATTTGATGAGGTAAGCAAACGTTGGGACATGATGACCGGCGACGAATACAGAACATGGGCGCAGAACAACAACAAAGCCATTGACCCGAACGATGATCTGGGTTACAATACAGACTGGCAAAAGGAAGTACAGCGCACCGGAGTATCCCATAATCACAATATCGCTATCTCCGGCAGCAGCGACAGGGCGGTCTATAATGCAAGCATCAACTATATGAACACTCAGGGAGTTGTCAAAGGAACAGACCTTGAGCGGTATATCGGTCGCGCTTTTGTGGAAACCAAAGCGCTGAAAGATCGTTTGACGCTCTCTTTTGCGTTAAATGGAAGTGCTACCCAACAGAATTATGAAATGGCCGGAGATAATGGGCTAAGTATTTACGACGCCATGTGTTACTATTTGCCTTTCTCGCCTGTGAAGAACGATGACGGCTCATGGTTTGAACGCCCCACCCGTTCACAATATTATAATCCGGTGTCCCTGATTGAGGAAAACGTAGATTTCGTAAAGTCTAAACATTTGCAATCTACCGCCAAGGCGTCTTTAAATATAATAGAGGGGCTGACGTATAACCTGAGCTCGTCTTATCAGAATCAACAATACTCCTACAACTATTATAATACCTCCAAATCTATGGCTGCCCAAGGTGCAAACGGAAAGGCATCGCGCTCCAGCGTAGAACACGAGAAGAAAGTAATGGAGATGTACTTCAACTATGACAAGACTTTCGGCGGCGTGCACAAAGTAGGCGCGATGGCCGGTTATTCATGGGAAGAAAATAACAATAACAATGGTATTCAGGTTTCAGCCTCTGATTTTTTCAGCAATGACCTGCTTTACTACAATATGGGAATGTCAAATACCCAAGACCGTACAGACTATGGCGGCTGGGCGCTTTCTACACTCCGTATGATTTCCTTTTACGGACGTGTAAATTACGCCTACGACAGCAAATACCTGCTTCAGGCCACCCTGCGTCACGACGGCTCTTCTGCTTTCGGCAAGAATAACCGTTGGGCTACGTTCCCGTCGGTTTCCCTCGCATGGCGCGCTTCCGAAGAAGTGTTCATCAAAGATTTGGATATCTTCGATGACCTGAAATTCCGTGTAGGATATGGCGTCAGCGGTAATTCATTCGGTTTTGATGTGTTTACGGCCAGCCAAGTATTCGGCGGTACCGGCTGGACAACCAATGCCGCTGGCAAACCGATACAGACTCTGGGCCCTACCCGTAACGCCAACCCCGACCTGAAGTGGGAACAAACTGCCATGTTCAATGTGGGTTTGGACTTCGGCTTTTTCAAAAACCGCTTAAGCGGCACGATTGAATACTACAAGAAGAATACGAAAGACCTGATTGCCGACTATGCAGTGTCCACCACCCAATATTTTTACGGTTGGTTAACAACCAATGTGGGCGAAGTGAGCAATACGGGCGTGGAATTAACCATCAATGCCGTTCCGGTGCAGACGAAAAGCTTTAGCTGGACGACCTCCCTGAACCTATCGCATAATAAAAATCGGGTAGAGCGCATCTCCAATGACGAGTTCTCTGTTGACTATATGGATAAGGGGTATTTGAACGGTCCGGGACAGAGCGCTATACCCAGCCAGCGTATTTTGGAGGGCAGCCCTATAGGGCAATTTTATACGTGGGAATGGGCCGGTTACAACGATGATGGCGTTTCAATTTTCTATAAGCATGATCCGGAAACCGGTGAGCGCACCGGTGAAACAACCGACAAACCGGGATATGAAGACTTGGCCAAAACCGGATGTGCACAGCCGGACATGACTTTCGGCTGGAACAATACGCTTTCGTATAAGAACTTTTCCCTGAATGCATTTTTCCAAGGTGTAACAGGAAATGACATTATAAACGGAACACGCGCCCGCCTTTCTAACATTAACGATGCAGGCATCCGCAACCTGCTTGCCAGCGTGCCCAATACAGAAAAGGCAACGGACATCAACGCCCACTACCTGTCAGACCGTTATTTGGAAGACGGCAGCTATCTTCGCCTCTCCACCCTTTCCTTAGCCTACAATTTTGGAAGAATAGGCAGCTGGGTCAATAATGTCCGTGTATATGCAACCTGCAACAATGTGTTTGTCATCACGGGCTACAAAGGCATGGACCCGGAAATCACGCTGGGCGGTATAGAGCCGGGTATTGATAACCGTAAAACCTATCCTAAAACCCGCACCTTCATGTTGGGTGTAAATATCAACTTTTAACTCATTGCTTTTATGAAACGAATAATTAAAAACTCCGTTTTACCTGTCGCCCTTTTAGTGTTGGCGGCAAGCTGTACCGACTTGGATGTGGACATTAAGTCGCAATATACAATGTTTCCCAACTCGGAGGATGCGTTAGACGCCATTTCCGGTGGTGTTTACAGCAGCTACCGCGCAGTCATGGGGCGCGACCACTGGCAGGCCCAGTGTCTTTCTTCCGATGAATTTACGGCGGTGGCTATCGGCGGCGATTATTATGATGGTGGCCGTTACCGGGATGTAGCCATGCACACTTGGACGCCGGATAATGCGATAACCTCTGCCATGTGGGATCCGGCTATGAATGGCATTAATACTTGTAATAATGTGCTGGCTCAACTTGTAGATGTTGAAACGGCAAGCGCCGCACCCATACGGGCTATGCGTGCTTTTTACTATTTTATTTTAATGGATAATTACGGCGATGCCCCTATTCTAAGGGCTATGGGCGCCGAACAGCCGGATCGTTCTCCCCGTGCCGAAGTCTGCCGGTTTATAGAAGACGAGTTGCTTACTGTGATAGACCGCCTTACCACAACCGTGGATGCCACCACCTACGGCAAGGCTACCCGCTACATGGCGGAAGCGTTGCTGGCTAAGGTTTACTTGAGCTGGGCTGTTTATACCGCAGGCGATGTAGCCGCTTATAATCCGACGGATGCCAATCCGAAGCTGAACGAGGTGGTGAAAATGTGTGACGATATTATCGCTTCCGGCAAGTTTAACCTGAGCGACCCTTTCTGGTCTAAATTCCTGCCGACAAACGGTCCGCATATCAAAGACTTTATCTTTGTTATGCCCTTTGACCGTGTGACGCAGCGAGGGATGGAATATGCCCGTTGGTGGACACATCGCGAGGCCCGTGCACAGTTTGATCACCAAATGGCCGCCTCTGTGGCGGGGATTTTTCGTGTCCTGCCGGCGTTCTATGATAAATTCAACCTGTCGGGCGACGATCGCAACAAGATATGGCTAACAGGCCCGCAATACTACTGGAAAGACTATGCCATAACAACCAATCCTTTTACGGTTAATACAAGTAAAGGAGGAATAGACCAATTTTATACCGGCGCCGATAAGGATGGGAAATTCGACTGGCATATGGAGCTGACCAAAGAAATCTACCTCCGTCCGGAGCTGGGTAATCCGGAAGCAACCTTGAATGCTGGCGCTGACCTGAAAGGGAAATCTATGGGTTACCGCTCCATTAAATTTTATATGGATCCCAACACCACCAGCGACGACTCGCGCAGCCAGAGCAACGACGTGCCTATCTTTCGCTATGCCGACGTGCTGTTGATGAAGACCGAAGCGATTTTACGCGGTGCAACGCCTACCAATGGCGAAACACCGATGTCTTTAGTCAACCAAATACGCGCCTACGTGCATGCACCGACCATAGGCACTACTCCGACACTGGATGATCTGCTGGACGAACGCGCCCGCGAGTTTTCCGACGAATCGTGGCGGCGTAACGACCTGATCCGTTTCGGCAAGTTTGAAGACCTGTGGGGATTGCGTAATATTGAGCCGCAGACTGCAACAGAGAAATTTCGCCGTATCTTCCCCGTGCCTACACATGTGATGAATACCAATACGAACTGGACACAGAATTCGGGGTACTAAGCAGCATTAGTTAGCGCTTAGTGAAGTTAGGGCGTTGCCGAACAACCGGCAGCGCCCTTTGCTTTTACAAAAGAAAGGATTATATTTGCATGAAACTAAAATCACAACGCGATGGCACCCATCAGAAAATTGCCGATAGGCATACAGGACTTTGAGGATTTACGGACAAACGGTTATTTGTACGTGGACAAAACAGCGTATGTACATAGCTTGGCAACTATGGGTAAGCCCTACTTTCTCGGTCGTCCGCGCCGCTTTGGGAAAAGCCTCTTTCTGTCCACGCTCAAGGCGTACTTTCTGGGGAAGAAAGAACTTTTCGACGGTCTGGCGATTGCCGAGCTGGAAAAAGACTGGACGGAGTATCCGGTGTTTCACATTGACATAAACAGAACAGTGTATAAAAATCCTCAAACATTCGAAAACAGCTTGAATGTAATATTGAACGAGTATGACGCTGCATGGGATATTAAAACCGACTTCGTGGACGCTTCATTGCATTTCGACCAGCTAATAAGTGCCGCCTGTAAGCAAGCCAACCGTAAAGTAGTTGTTTTGATAGATGAATACGATAAGCCTTTAGTCAACACTATGGACGAACCCGAGTTGAATGAAGAGCTGCGGAAGATATTAAAGAATTTTTATGGCGTATTGAAAAGCGCCGACGCCCATTTGCGGTTTGTGCTCCTCACCGGCGTAACAAAATTCTCAAAGGTCAGCGTTTTTAGCGACCTGAACCACTTGCAGGATATTAGCATGGATGAAAATTATGCTGGTATCTGCGGGATATCGGAATCGGAGTTGCCTGTGTATTTTCAGCCGGAAATAGAAAATTTTGCGGAGAAATGCAAGCTGACTTATGAGACAACGCTCGCCGAACTGAAAAAACATTATGATGGCTATCACTTTTGCGAAAATACCGAAGGGATATACAATCCTTTCAGCTTGTTAAACACTTTCGCAAGCCGTACTTTAAGAAGCTACTGGTTTGCCACCGGCACGCCGACATT
>JAITQQ010000030.1 GCA_031288855.1 Prevotellaceae bacterium | reverse complement strand
GAAACCGTGCTGTTAAACCTCATTCGCGGCACAGGATTAAAAGGCGTTTGCGGCATTGCGCCGGCCAACAACCGCCTCATCCGCCCGCTGCTGTTTGCCACGCACGAACAAATAAGCCGTTATGCCGCCGGCAATGGCATTGCCTACCGCGAAGACCGCTCAAACGCGTCTGACGATTATGCCCGCAATTATATCCGGCATCATGTAACGCCCGAACTCAAAACGCTGAATCCGTCATTGGCCGGTACGTTCCGGCACAACAGCGAATACCTTGCACAAGCGTGCTGTTTGTTGGAAGACATGGTGAACAAAAATAAAGCGGCGTGGTGTGTCCGCCGTCACAAGGAATGGCACATCGACATCAAAGCCTTGCAACAAACCGCCGCTCCCGATTTTTGGTTGTTTGAACTCTTGCAGGATTTCGGGTTTAACAGCGCCCAAATAGCCGATGTAGCGAAGGTTTTAAACGAACAACCGGGCAAACGTTTTTTCAGCGATACGCACGAACTGGTAAAAGACCGCGACAGTTTAATCATTTGCCCGAAAAGCGAAACGGAAAATGAGGCAAATCGGATTTCCGAAATTCAACAAACCGACACACACCTTGCCAATCCTATCGACTTGACATTGGAGCACCGGCAACATCATCGCGATTCAGCCCTTCCGCAGGATAAACATATAGCCTGCCTCGACGCCGGCAAACTCCGTTTTCCGCTCACGGTACGCCTCTGGCAAAAAGGCGACGCCTTTGTCCCTTTAGGCATGAAAGGGAAAAAGAAGTTGAGCGATTTTTTCATTGACCATAAAATACCCGTGCCGCACAAACGGCAACAATGGGTAATTCTTTCGGGCGAGGATATTGTATGGCTTGTAGGGCAACGCCTCGACGAGCGATATAAAGTTACGCCGCAAACTAAAAACATCGTACAAATCACATGGAACGCAAACCAAGCTGGTTAAAAATAAAACTCGAAAACTCGCCGCAATATCCGCGGGTACGGCAGCTTGTGGAAACGCATAAACTGCACACGATATGCAGCAGCGGAAAATGTCCGAATATCGGGCAGTGTTGGAGTATGGGTACTGCCACGCTTATGATTTTGGGAGATATTTGCACACGTTCCTGCAAATTTTGCGCTACGGCAACAGGAAAGCCGCTTCCGGTGGATGAAACAGAAGCGCAAAAAGTGGCGGAAAGCGTAAAATTGATGCAATTGAAACACTGCGTCATTACTTCGGTTGACCGCGACGACTTGCCCGATAAGGGCGCTGCGCATTGGGCAGCCACGATAAAAGCCGTGAGAAACGCCAACCCGCAAACAATCATTGAGGTATTGATTCCCGATTTTGACGCCATGCCCACGCTGATTGACGTGGTGGTGGCCGCAAAGCCCGACATCATAGGGCACAACATGGAAACGGTGGAACGCCTCACGCCATTGGTGCGCTCGCGGGCGAGCTACCGCAAGAGTTTGCAAGTACTTCAACATGCAGCGCAATGCGGCATAGTCACAAAATCGGGGCTGATGGTGGGGTTAGGAGAAACGCCCGAAGAAGTGGAACAAACCATGCAGGAAGTGCGCAAAGCCGGTATGCGTTTATTCACCATCGGACAATACCTGCAACCCACAACCCGCCACATTCCTGTGGCGGCCTACATCACGCCCGGACAGTTTGAACAGTACAAAAAAGCAGGCTACGAAATGGGGTTTGACCATATTGAAAGCGGACCGTTGGTGCGGTCGTCTTACATGGCCGAAAAAAGTTTTTTACACTCAAAAATCAAATTATGAAGTTTGCAGATTGGGGGCTGATTGATTACAAGGAAGCATGGGACAAACAACGCCTCATTGCCGACAAAATCATTGCCGCAAAAGGCCGGCCGGAGCAGAACGAGCAGCAAATTATTTTCTGCGAACATCCGCATGTATATACTTTGGGGCGCAACGGAAAGGCGCACAATCTTCTTGTCAACGATGATTTTTTGGCAAGCATAAACGCCTGTTATTATCAGGTGGACCGCGGCGGCGACATTACCTACCACGGCCCCGGGCAAATAGTGTGTTACCCGCTTTTGGATTTGGAACGCCTGCACTGTGGACTGAAGCAATATATTTTTTCCCTCGAAGAAATCGTCATCAAAACCTTGCGGCATCACGATATTGAAGCCCAACGCTTGGTTGGCGCTACCGGAGTTTGGATAAACGCCGGAAAACCCACCGCCCGCAAAATATGCGCCATTGGCGTGCGTGCTTCGCACTTCGTCACCATGCATGGCTTTGCCCTCAACGTCAATACCGATTTGAATTACTATCGCCACATCAACCCGTGCGGCTTCACCGACAAGGGCGTCACCTCCATACAACATGAAACCGGAAAACCCGGAAACATGGATACCATTAAAACGCAGCTACGCCGGTATTTTGAAGAAATGTGGCGCTGAAAGCAGCGTCAATTTATTCTTGTGTAAATGATTTGGAAACAAATTCCAGCACTTCGGGCAATTCCATCCGCCAATAAGTCCAAGTATGTGCGCCGTTTTTGACGCGGTATTCATGCGGAATTTGTTTATCGCGAAAGAGGACATGCAGCAGGCTGTTGTCTTTATACAGAAAATCATCGTCGCCGCATGAGACATACCAACGCACACGCTTCACTTCATTCAGAAACGAGGTGGCCGTAGTATCGGCAAAAAGGCTGTCGAGATTATGCTTTCGTATGTGAGCTGCCAATTGCTCCGGCGTTGCTTTTGTTTCATGCCGCAGCCACGCGCTTGTAGTTGCACTCAAGGGCGCTGCCGCCGCAAAAACTTCGGGATGGTGCAGCGTGTAATAAATACTTCCGCCACCGCCCATTGACAAGCCCGAGATGGCGCGGTAACGCCGTTCGCTACGCACGCGATAGTTTTTCTCAATGTGGGGAATCAGTTCTTCAAAGAAAAACCGTTCATAGTCGAAACTTCCGTCAGGCTGGTTAAAATAACCACGCACTCCAGTGTTGGCGTCGGGCATCACGATAATCATCGGCGCCGCTTTTCCTTCCGAAATGGCTTTATCCGCAATATGCTGCACTTGCCCGAATTGTACCCAACCGGTGTGGTCATCACCGCTTCCGTGCAAAAGATACAACACAGGATAACGCCGGTCGCTATTGTCGTAACCCTGCGGAAGATAAACCGCATAATTCCGCTCCATCTTTAAAATGCCACTGTTGATTTTCCGCGTTTCGAACACCACGCTTTGCTGAGCAAACAAAGCCGCAGTTACACACGCGAACAAGAGAACGATAAATGTCTTTTTCATATTTTGGATAGTTTAGTTATTACATTTGCGCCATAAAAGTACAAACATATTTTCATTTAATGAAATAAGTGTAAATATTCTTGTAGAAAAAGACAAACTTTTTGTTTTTGGTTAATTATAAAAAATATAGTATCTTTGCAAAAATCATCACTATGGAACTGAAAAAATACACTGACGAACAATTTGCACGTTATGATGGTGCGGTTGGTATCTTAGGCAAAGCTGTTGGTATCTGCGGTTTTTTATTCGCCCATACGACTGACGAAAACGAAAAAGACGCTATTTTGTCATTTTTGCGAAAATATGCTATAATGAGAAATCAGCTAAGCATAGAAGATGATAATATCATTCAATATGCGTTTGATGAAGTGCAGCCCCTCATCGCCGGGGACACGCCGCTTTTAAATTTGGAATACATTTTAAACAGCCATCATGTCGGAGTTGCTGTATGAGCAATGTGTCGCTGTTGGCGCATTGAGCGAACTTGAAAATTTGCGTGTTTATAAAGACAAGAAAATTTTTGAAGACTTGGCGCACAATGCAACCCCTCAAGATAACCCTGTAGCTATAATTTTAGGCGGGCAAAACGCCAGTGGTAAGTCCACGCTGGGCAAACAATTTTTAAAAGAATATCAAAACGCCGGCGGCATTGTCAAAATAGAAGGCGATGCACTTCGTGAACATCATCCGTTGTTTTCAAGCTTCATTCAGGGCGACGATAAATTAATGACAGCTTACACAGCTAAAGACAGTGGGCGATGGACAGAACGATTGATAAGGGATATTGCCATAAGCAAACGCAACATGCTTATCTAAACAACCCTAAGAAATCCTGACGTTGCCACAGAAACCGTTAAACAATTACATCAATTAGCCGGCTATGATGTACAAGTTAAAGCATTTGTTGTTTCATACGACAAAAGTTTTGTTGGTTGTTTCCGCCGATATGAAAGGATGAAATTGCAATATGGTTTTGGTCGGTTTGTACATAAACACGCTTTAGATGCGGCTTATGCCGGAATGCCGAAAACATTACAAGCATTGAAAGAACAAAATATCGCCAGTTGCATACATCTATACACACGTGAACAGTCGTTATTTGTCGGCGATTACCACGCTGTAGATATCGTTAGTGTTGTTAATCAGGAGCGCCGGCGGGAGTTCACAAACGAAGAGGTGAAATCTCTTCAAGACCAATGGAACGAGGTGTTTACAATGATGCGTTCCCGCAATGCCGGCAAGGAAGAATTTGTCGAAATATCTGACCGAATGTCCGACCAAATCCAAACAATGATTGCAGAACAATATCCACGAACGAATATAAATACAATCATTGGCATTCGCAATGAATTCATTACCAGCCATCAAGAGTTGAAGTAATAAAAAAACGCACAAAAGCTAATATTTTCGTGCGTTTTGACAATGTTTGACATTCTTTATGTTGTCGGGGTGATGTGACTCGAACACACGACCCCTTGCACCCCATGCAAGTGCGCTAGCCAACTGCGCCACACCCCGTTTTGGGGCGTAAAGATAGTCATTTTTATTGACAAACA
>JAITQQ010000015.1 GCA_031288855.1 Prevotellaceae bacterium | reverse complement strand
AACAAAAACCCGGTACCGGTGATGTACCAAAGCGGGTATTTAACCATTAAAGAGTTTGACGAGGAACGGAATCAATATGTGCTCGGCTATCCGAATGAGGAGGTGAAGTACGGCTTCTTGAACGAACTGCTGTTTGTTTATTATTCAACGGTGGAAGAACGAACGGAAATAGACTATAACAAATTTGTTGATGACTTGCTTAATGAAGACGTAAACGCTTTTATGGAACGCTTGCAGGTTTTCTTTTCAGGGTTCAGTTACGACCTCGAGAACAAAACCGAGAAACATTACCAGACGGTTTTCTATATTCTGTTTGCGCTCATGGGGCAGCGGATAGCCGTAGAGCCGCATTACGCCGTGGGTCGCCCTGATGCTGTATTAGAATTTAAGCAACTGGTTTACATTTTCGAGTTTAAGCTCGACGGCAACGGCACGGCAGAGGAGGCATTAAAGCAAATCGCGGAAAAAGATTACGCCGGAAAATACAATCTTTCCGGCAAGAAAGTCATAAAGGTTGGCGTAGAATTTGACCATGAAAAGCGGAATGTCCGGCGCTGGCTGGTGAACAAATAACCATAGCTATATGGTTATTTGTCCATTCTCCACATACGGGTTGTTCCGTCTTTCCTCTCCAATGGTAGAAGGCAGTCCGTGCCCGGGATACACAACGGTGTCGTCGGGCAGGAGCATGAGTTTCTTGGACAGGCTTTCCATAATTTCGTCATAGTTGCCGCCCGGAAGGTCTACGCGGCCAATGTTTCCCTGAAACAACGTATCGCCGGTGAGCACAAACTTGTCGGCGGGGGAATAGAAGCACACGCCGCCCTTCGTGTGACCGGGCGTGTGCAACACCTGCAACTGCGAGCACCCGAAACAGAACGGTAGGTCTTCGGTTAAAAACCCGGCGGCGGCGGGCGGTTGCTCTATGCGGTATCCGAACATGTTGCCGTACTCGCTCGTTTTGTCGAGCAGTACGCGGTCGCCGGCGTGGATGTAAGTTTTTATGCCATACACCCGTGTCAGGAAAGCATTGGCCATCACGTGGTCAAAATGCCCGTGCGTGTTTAGTATGGCGGCCGGTTTCAACGCGTGCCCGTCTATGAATTGCTGCAACCGGTTGCGTTCGCCTTCGCTTTCGGCGCCGGGGTCGACCACCACGCAGGCGTTTGTTTCGTTCCACAGCACATACGTGCACTCGCGCAGTTCGTTAAAATAAAAAGTCTTTACCTGTATCATATTCTTCATTTATTTGTACCTTCGAGCATGGGCACGAAATTGTAATTGCCGTGTGTGGTGATGCGGTATTCGTCATCTGCCAGCCGGTCTACCACCGTCATGGTTTGCTCGCCCGCCCCCACCGGAACGACCATGCGCCCGCCCACGGTTAGCTGCGTTTTCAGTTGCTGCGGAATGCCGGGTGCGCCGCAGGTTACAATAATCCTGTGAAACGGCCCGAGCACGGGTTTTCCCGCGTAGCCGTCGCCATAAAACAGCGACACCTGGTATTGCAGCGCCGCGAGTATCCGTTGTGCGGATTCAAACAACTCGCGTTGCCGCTCGATGGAATAGACCTTAGCGCCAAGTTCGGCTAACACAGCGGTTTGATAGCCGCACCCTGTGCCGATTTCCAACACCTTATCCCATTTCTTTACGTCGAGCAGGTGGGTTTGCATGGCCACCGTGAAAGGCCGCGAGATGGTTTGGTTGGCGGCAATGGCCAGCGGTTTGTCTAAATAAGCCATGTGCTCCATGCCCTTGTCCACAAACAAATGGCGCGGAATTTTATTCATAGCCTCCAGTACCCGTTCATCGAAATTAAATGCGGCGCGCAGCTGTTCCGTCATGCGCCGCCGTTGCCCCTTAAGCTGAAAATCCTCTCCTTCCATAGCCTGCAAAGATACGATTTATTTTCCGGTTTGGAACACCTGATAATAGTACAGGTCGAAGGTGCCGTTGTGGTACATTTTTATCATATTTTCTATGGGCTTGTCTTCGCCGTACTTGTCGTAGGGCTTTTTGAGGTCGGCGCCGAAGAGCTTCGCTATGCCTTGCCAGAAGAAAGCCACAAAACTCCCTCGGAGGTCTTTGATGAGGTAATATGACGTTTGCCCCACCTCCCGATCGATGAGCCGCATCAGCAGCCGCCCCTGCGAGAAAGTGAGCTTCTTCAGCGGCGCCGAAAATTCTTTAAACAGCTCTTTCTCTTTCCGCTTGAGGTACGCTTTCCGCTCTTTTTCCGTAGAAATGGTTGCCACTACAGAATCCATTTCGTGAAGGCGTTGCCGGGCAACCAGGGCGTAGGGATACACTTTCCTGAAATTATAGACCAGTCGCTGATATTCCCGTTCCTTCTTTTCCTCCTTGAACGTGGGGCGCGGGAAAATAACAATTTCGCGCAGTTGTATTTGATACACCGTGTCGCCCTGTTCTATTTTATAGCCCAGCACATGCCCCTGCGCGGCGCTCTCCAAAGAAAGGAAACAGCCGCACAGCAGGAATACGCCGTATTTTATACATTTGAACATTTGCGCACAATTTGCCAACACAAAGATAAGGAATAACCCTTTAAATTGAAAAATAATTCACGCATCATCGCACAGGCAGATTTCAATTCCGCCCCCGCACGCATATTGTTGTTTTAATTTTTTTATTACCTTTGCGGCACATTATTATTAACCTATCCACCTGACGTTAATTGCCTTTGCAATTTTCGGACAAAATCAGACCGTATTCAAATGCTCGAAAGCGCAATACCGATAGAAGCGCCAAAACACAGCTTCAAAAATTTTGACGAAGCCCGCCAATGGGCTAAGGAGAATATCGTCGGCACATATAAAAATAACAATACCGGCGAGGATATTAACGTCTCAAAAACAGCTATAGATAAATATTTGAGCATGAAAGCAGTTAAAAAAAGCGTAAGCATGAATACTCATTTATCAGCGCTAAAAATATTACCAAAACTCATCCAAACATCCATATTAAAAGAAACACATCCTGATAAAGGGAATGACATTAACGTCAAAGAAATACAACGTTTATACGGAACTATAAGCTACGAGGGGCAAACTTATCCGGTAAAAATTACCGTAAAAGTCATAAAAAGAAAGGGTAATAACGCATATAGCTATGAAGTAATGAAAATAGAAAGCCCGATAGAGGAAACTCTACCGGGACAATCTAAAACTTGGTAGGGGACATTGGAGACCTCGTACCATCGGCCGATTTTCTCCCCCAATCTACCACCCGCAAAGATATAAATAATTCCGAAAACACCAAAATCCCGCCTTGTACAGGCGCACGGCCGTGCGTCTCTAACCAACCCACACACACGTGCCCACCCCGAAACGTAGGGCGTTGCCCTACGCTGATTTACATTCCGTAGGAATGTGCCGCTTGGTAGAAACCGGGATATCTCCATTAATGTTGCATCCTGTAGGGATGCATCCCTGACGGGATGCCGAACACAAAACAACGGAGAACGGCGAACGGTTAACGAAAAACGGGGAACAACCGTTCCCCGTAATTTCTAATTCGTAATTGTGTCCCGCAGCCCCCATGCGCGGCGGGCACGCCGCAACGCACCTTTCGCTAAAATTTGTCTTAATGCGTTTTTAATTCGTAATTGCTACAACAAAAAAAGAACAACAGCGCGCCACTGGGCTCGCGATGCTATCGTACGCAGGTTGTATGATTCGATCGCCCGGACACTTGAGTTCCGCAATTGTTGTTGTCTAGCATGCATGTATAGTAAGCATCGTTATTGAAGTAGGTAGCTGACCAGTAGTCTCCGGCTACGTATAAACCGTCTAGGCACTTTTGGTTTTGATACATGCATTCCAATTCGGCTTTCGTTGGTAATCGCCATCCATCGCCCTGTAATGAGCATCTATATTGAGCGGAATACACGTCAAGGTCTCCGAGGTTCGCAGCGGGATATCGTTCAGTGAAGCTGCCACAGTGTTCAGCCCACGAGCAGCAGTTAGAGCAGGTGCCGCTGCAATTGGACAGTGCCGATTCGCAACCGCACATAGGGTCCGCAGCTTGGCCGGCAACAGACGGGTTTCCTACCGTCGCCCCCACCGCCAACCGCGACGTTGACGCACACCCGGTAACGGCATACCGCGCCTCGGCATAATAGGTGGCGCTCGCATTTATCGAGGGGGAGAATGACGTCACACTGCCGCCCCCGCTCACTAATGCGCCGCCGGTGTCCGCCGTGTACCAGTCAATCGTCACGCCGTTGGGCACGGTGGCGCTGAAGGTCACCGTGCCGGCGCCGCA
>JAITQQ010000096.1 GCA_031288855.1 Prevotellaceae bacterium | reverse complement strand
TTGTAATTTGAAAAAGCCACCGGCGCAAGCGGCAACGAAGGGTTTGCACTGTACAAGTCAAAGCGCGTAAGCCCTATTTTAAAATCGTCTTCGTCATATTCTTCTCCCATTAAATCTTTCAGGTTGATGGTAGAGGCGTTCACTATAGACTTCACCCGTTGTTTGTAATGGCCGGGCATGGTAAATTTTATTTCATTAATGCTTTCCTGCAAAATGGTAGCGCCGGAGAATTGTTTCCTGACGTCTTTTTTCACCATCATCCCCATCAATCCTTTTATTTGTTCAATGTGTATTTTCGTTTTCAGATACACGTCGGCCGTATATTCCTTCACGATATTCCGGTAGTAAGGCGTCATGGCAATGGCGCGCCGTATAATGGTTGCAGCATGGTCTTCCTGATTCACATTAATCAGTACATCGGGGAGTTGATACGGTTTTTCGGGCAACGTAAAAAGCAAATCTTCGGCTTGCGGCAAAGCCACTTCGCGGCGGAGCGCTTCATATCCCATGCATTGCACGACGAGCGAATAAGTCCCCGCCAGCATTTTTATCTCAAAATCCCCATTTTCATTGGTCGATATGCCCTGTTGGGTATTCCTGATGTACACCGTGGCATAGGCAACGCCCTGTCCGTTTTCATTAACCACACGGCCTTTCAACGATTGTGCGGAAGATAAGGCCGGATAAAGCAAAGCGAGTAACAAAATGAAAAAAAAACGGCGCGCCATAGCAATAGAGTCTTTAAAAGTATTTATCTTTGCAAAGATAATATATTTTTATAACTGACATGGTTGACCGGAAAGTTCGTGTACGTTTTGCGCCCAGCCCTACCGGGCCTTTGCATATCGGCGGGGTGCGCACGGCGTTGTTTAATTATTTGTTTGCCCGCCGGCACAACGGCGATTTTATCATTCGCATTGAAGATACCGACAGCGGGCGTTTTGTGCCGGGCGCTGAAGAATATATTATAAAGGCGTTGGCGTGGTGTAATATTCTCCCCAATGAAGGATTGGCCGCTGAGGGAAATATTGCAGAACAGCCCGATGCAAAAAATCCGCATGCACCCTACCGGCAGTCGCAACGCAAGGCGTTGTACCGGAAGTATGCCGAACAATTGGTAGAAAGCGGGCACGCCTACTATGCGTTCGATACGCCTGAAGCGTTAGATGTGCTGCGGAAAGAAGCGGAAGCGAAAAAAGAAACTTTCATATACAATCATGCGGTGCGCATGCAGTTGCAAACATCATTGGCGATGCCCGCCGAAGAAGTGGCTGCCCACTTGCAGCAAGACAAACACTGGGTAGTGCGTTTTAAAATGCCCGAACGCCGCGAAGTGAAAATGCACGACTTGATTCGCGGCGAAGTAACGGTGAATACCGCCACGCTCGACGATAAAGTGTTGTGGAAAGCGGCCGACGAGTTGCCCACATACCACTTGGCCAACATTGTGGATGACCATTTGATGGACATTTCGCATGTGATCAGGGGCGAGGAGTGGCTACCGTCATTGCCGTTGCATTATTTATTGTATGAAGCGTTCGGCTGGACAGATACACAACCCGAATTTGCCCATCTTCCCTTGCTGCTCAAGCCCGACGGAAAAGGAAAACTCAGCAAGCGCGATGGCGACCGTTTGGGCTTTCCGGTGTTTCCGCTGGCGTGGAAAGACCCGCTGAGCGGCGAGTTCTCGCGGGGTTACCGGGAAGACGGCTATTTCCCCGAAGCATTTATCAACCTGCTGGCATTGCTGGGTTGGAATCCGGGTACCGAACAGGAGTTGTTTTCGTTGGAAGAATTGGTAAATTCATTTGGATTGGACCGGGTAATAAAATCGGGCGCCAAATTTAATCCCGATAAGGCCAAATGGTTTAATCAACAAGTGTTGAGAACGAAGCCCAATGAAGAATTGGCGCAGCTTTATCAGGCGGAATTGCGCGAGCGGGGAATTTCGGCCAACGATGATTATGTGGCGCAAGTGTGCGGATTTATCAAAGAACGGGCTACTTTTGTGAAGGACTTTTGGGAGCTTTCGGCTTACTTTTTCGTAGCGCCCACGTCGTATGACGAAAAAGCCATGCGGAAATATTGGAGTCAAGAGGCGTTGGAGTTGATGAAATTATTGGTTGCCACGCTGGAAACCATCGACCCATTTACCAAAGAGAACATAGAAATTGCTGTAAACAAATGGATTAATGAGAATAATTTAAATTTGGGCACGGTGATGAATGCGTTCAGGCTTTGTATTGTGGGGGCTTCAAAGGGGCCGGGCATGTTCGAAATAGCTGCACTTCTCAAAAAGGAAGAAATTTTAAGGCGGATGAATTCTGTCATATTGAAAAAAAGCATTATCTTTGTCAGTTAATTAAAAAGTAAACTTATGAGCATTTTAAATCGAAGACATGTATTAGCGGCCATTGCTTTTATGATGATAACAAGCATCTCGGCCCAAAATGTCAAATTTGAATATAGCAATTTTCCAGGCCGTGAAAATGATTTAAACAATGCATTATCGGCTATTGACCAGGGAGAGAAATTTCTTTTCGAGGCAGAAACCATGCTGTTGGGAAAGGGAATAGACCTTCGTCATAAAGCAAAAGCGCTGGATATGATTTCGAAGGGATTGGAACTCTTTTTACAGGCCAATGCATTTAATCCTGAAAGCGCACAATTGAATTACACCATTGGGAAATCGTATTTGTATGTGGAAGATTATGAGCAGTCGTTGAAGTTCCTGAGAAAAGCAATGCTGTTGGATGAAAAGGGTTTTAAAGATATACAGTTTTTAGTCGGCCGGATTTACCAACAGATGGGAGATTTTGAATTGGCCATTGAATCCTATAACACCGCGGCGAGGAGCTATGGCAGTGATATAGATTGGAGCAGCCTTATTAGTGCAAAAGTCAAAGAATGCAGGTATGCGCAGGAATTGATGAGCGATGCGGTAGATGTTCGTGTAGAGAACATGGGCGTTGCGATGAATACGGCAAGCATGGAATATTTTCCGATTATTACGAGCGGCGATGAAATTCTTTTATTCGAACGTTTTTCTTCCGGAAAGAATAAGCTATACGCCGCCGAGCGTACTGCCAACGGATGGAGGGCAGCGGTAGAAACCAACCAGTCGTTTTTACTTCCACAGAAAGAAAAAGAAACATTAACGGAGTTAACGTTGGTTGACAAAAACGGCATTCCCGCCATTACAAGATGGTTTGCAATAAACGCCGGCAGTCAGCAACAGATAGAACAGGATTATTATGAATCGTTGGCCGCATCGTCAAAATCGTATGCCATTTTTTCAAGTAACCGTTATGAAGGCGCGGGCGGATTTGATATTTTCATCTCTCAAAGCAATAAAAAAGGGCAGTGGGAACGTCCACGCAGTTTTGGCGAAATAAATACCGAAGGCGATGAATACGGCGTGGTATTGCACCCTTCCGGACACACGTTGTTTTTTAGCTCGAATGGGCATCAAACCATGGGAGGCTACGATATTTTCAAATCGGAATATGACGGTAAAAATTGGAGCAAGCCCGAAAATTTGGGTTATCCCATTAACTCTACCGCCGATGATATTGTGTATTCCATTTCGGAAGACGGAAACCGGCTGTATTTCTCTTCAAACCGCACCAGCGGAAAAGGCGGATATGATGTTTACTTAGTGAACTTCATGCCCGATGTGCTGCCTTCGCGCAGAACCGAAACCGCACCCATGAACGTTAGCGCTGAAGCCATCGGCATCATTGCTGCCGATGAGCCGTTAACGGTGTCGGAAATATCGACAGCCCCCACGTCGGTAGTTTCGCATATTGTCGCAAAATATCCTGCCGCAATGCATGGTTTTATTTCCGACAACCAAACATACGCGCCCTTGAGCAGCGTAACCGTGCGCCTTCTCGACAGGAGCAACAACGCCGAAGAAGTGATTGAAACGGATAATAAGGGCGTATTTTACGCCACCCTGTCGGCAGGCGGGTCATACCGCATAGCCGTAGACATTCCGGGGTATCAGCCGTATGAGGAAGATTTTAAAATAAGTGAAGAAGTAGGGCAAAAATTGTCAAAAAACATTAGCTTGTCGCCGTTAGCCGGCGAAGGCGGGGATGTCGTTGCAGAAGCGTTGCCCGAACAACCTGCAACAGTAGCGCCGGAATCGGAAGGAGAATATGAAGACGTTGTGGTGTTGACGCCTATTTTGGCCGGTGACCAGCCGCAACCGCAAGTACAGGCGGTAACGGAATATCCGGTTACCGTTACGGCTTTGATTGCCGATAGCGAAACCTTTGCGCCCATACCGGCTGCCCAAATAAAAGTCACGCTTAAAGATTCCGATGACGAACATATTTTCGAAAGCGACAATAAGGGATTGCTTAATTTCTATTTGGCTTCGGGAAACACTTATGTCATCACAACGAGTGCGGCGAATTATGAAAACCGCACGGAAGAAATTGCGTTGCCGGCAGTCCCTGACCAAAAATTATCGAAGACCTTCCAGTTGCAAGCTATTCCGCCGGTTGTGGTGGCCGAAGTAATACCCGAGCCGGTAAACCTGGTGGAAGAAGAAGCGTTGTTGGATGAAGAGCCTGAGGTTACAGCGCCCATTGTGGAACTTGTTCCGGTGCCGGTGCTTGTAGAAGAGCCGGAGGTTGAGCCGGAGCCGGAAGTGGAAATTGTACCTGAGCCTGTGCCGGTAGTTGTGCCTGTGGCCGAAGAGCCGGAACCCGCACCTGCCCCGCAAGAAGTGCAACCCGAGCCCGAGCCTGTTGTAGAGCCCGCTCCCGAGCCGGTAGTTGTGCCTGTACCGGAGCCGGAATTGAAAGTCGTACCTGAGCCTGTGCCGGTAATTGCGCCTGTGGCCGAAGAGTTTGAAGCGCCGCAACCGGTTGAAGAAATTACTATTGAAGAAACTCCTGTTGAAGAATCTCTTTATGAAGAAGACGTCGTGGTGCTTGCCCCGGTGTTGGCTTTGGCTGAAGGAGACGAATTCGCAGTGGAAAACAAGGAATACCCGGTGAACTTAAAAATATATGTGAGCGACAGCCAAACCATGTTACCGCTTGCGGTGCCGGTGAAGTTGGCCGTTAAAAATACCGACATGGAAAACCACCTGACAACAGATGAGAAAGGAATGCTCGACGTGACCATCGCATCGGGAAATGCCTATCATTTGGAGATTGAGTATGAAGGATACGCGCCGGTAACGGAAGATTTTGACGTAGCAAAAGGGCCCGGGCAGAACTTAAACCGTAATATTGTACTCACGTCATTAACGCCTGTGGCAACACCTGTAGCCGTGGCTGAGGCCATTCCGGTAGAGGAAGAGCAACCTGTAATCACAGAAGAGCCGGTAGTGGAAGTTGCACCGGAGCCGGTAATAGAAAACGAAATTGTGGCAATAGAAGAAACGCCGGAACCCGAAGTGGCGCCGGTAGCGCCGGTTGCAGAAGAACCTGTTGTGGAAGTTGCGCCGGAGCCTGTAGTTGAAAAAGTAACAAAAGAAGCGCCCCAACCTAAAAAAGCGGAGGAAAAAACGCCTGCTACGGAAGTACCGGCAGCGCCGGCAGTATTAGCCTTCTCGGGAACTATTGTGAGCGCCGATACCAAGAAGCCTGTAACCACGGCTGTGGTTACGCTTACCGACGCCACGCGCGGCATAACCGAAACGGTAAAAGTGAGCGAGGGCAAATTCAACGCCAACGCCCTGTCCGGGTCGAATTACAGCATAAAAATAACGGCAAACGGATACCAAACGGTGGTGCGGGATGTAGCGACTTCGGCAAAAGACAAGAAAATTGACATACCGGTGGAACTGCATCCTGTGACGGAAACCTTTGTGGCCGCCATTTATTTTGACTTCGACCGTGCGGCATTGAATGAAAAAGCAGAGCAAACATTGAAAGAAGTAATAGCGAATTTGAAACAAGGCAAAAAAGTTTACCTCGCCGGTTATACGGATAATGCCGGCGGGCAAGGATACAATAAACGCCTTGCCGAACGCCGTGTGGAAACGATAAGCACTTACCTGCGCGTTCATGGCATAGCCGCTGAAGACATTGCGGCGTCGTGGAAAGGAATTTCCAATCCTGCGGAAACAAATTTCACCCCGTCCGGGCGCAAGTTAAATAACCGCGTGGAAATTTGGATGAAATAAAACGATGCAACTTTAGAAAAAAGCGGTTGTTCGGATTTGAACAACTGTTTTTTTTTAAATGGCATGCATTTCGGGAATTTTATGTACATTTGTATAACAATGGTTAACAAATAAATATTATGAATGAGCAGAAGATTCGTGTAGGAGTTACACAAGGAGACATTAATGGCATTGGCTACGAAATTATTTTAAAGACGCTTTCCGATAACCGTATAAATGAGTTTTGCGTGCCGGTCATTTACGGCTCTCCGCGCGTGGCTTCGTACTACCGGAAACTTATTCCTTCCATGGAAAATTTCAGCATGAATAGTATAAACAATGCGTCGGAGATGAACCCCAAGCGCGTGAATATTATTAATTGTGTAACCGACGACTCGCGGGTGGAGCCGGGAAAACCTACGGAAGAAGCCGCGCGCATGGCTTTGCGTTCGCTCGAAATGGCCGTGTCGGATTTGAAAGCCGGGAAAATAGATGTGATGGTGACAGCCCCTTTCAATAAACACGCCATGCAAAGCGACAAATTTAATTTCCCGGGTCACACGGAATATTTATCGTCGGCGTTCGGGGCGCAACACCATTTAATGCTGCTTATCAGCGACACCATGAGAATAGGTGTGGTAACAGGGCATGTGCCCCTGTCCGAAGTGCCGAAACACTTATCCAAAGCGCATATTTTAGATAAGCTGGAGTTGCTGAACAAAACGTTAATAACCGATTTCATGATTCGCCGCCCGCGCATTGCGGTGTTGGGGCTAAACCCGCACGCCGGCGACTGCGGCCTGCTTGGTAAAGAAGAAGAAGACGTCATTACGCCGGTGATTACGGAAGCAAACAAAAAAAACATATTGGCCTTTGGCCCTTATCCCGCCGATGGATTTTTCGGCGCTGTGTCATACCGCCGTTTCGACGCTATCCTTGCCATGTATCACGACCAAGGGTTAGTGCCCTTCAAAGCCCTGTCGTTTGATTCGGGCGTAAATTATACCGCCGGGCTGCCTTTTGTCCGCACCTCGCCTGCCCATGGCGTGGGATACGACATTGCCGGTACTTCCAAAGCGTCGCCCGATTCATTCCGCATGGCGTTATTCACCGCCTGCGATATTTTCAACAACCGGAAACAATATGCCGACCTTCATGCCAACGCCATGAAACCGGTGAGCATGGAGAGAGAAAAATAAACCCCGATGGCGTGTGTGGAGATATATTCCGATGGCGCAGCCTCGGGCAACCCGGGGCCGGGAGGATACGGCACTATTTTGATGAGCGGCAAATACCGTAAAGAACTATCCGGGGGTTGTGCCTACACCACCAATAACCGCATGGAACTGCTGGCTGTGATTGCCGGTTTGGAAGCGCTGAAACAAGAGAAGTGCAACGTTACCGTGTACAGCGATTCCGCGTATGTGGTGAATGCCGTAGAAAAAATGTGGGTTTTTGAGTGGGAAAAGAAAAGGTTTCGCAACAAAAAAAATGCCGATTTGTGGCAACGGTTTTTAAAAAACTACCGGAAGCACAACGTAAAACTTGTATGGGTAAAAGGTCACGCGGGAAATCCGTTTAATGAACGGTGCGATCAATTGGCCGCCGCTGCTGCTGCCGCGCCCAACTTGCCCGAAGACACGTTTTACATGGCGCAAATACAAAATAATTTGTTAGAGTAAAATTATGAATCGTACAACTGATTTTTTAGTCATAGGATCCGGCATGGCAGGCCTTAGCTTCGCACTTAAAGTGGCCGATTATGCCAATGTGGTGTTGGTGTGCAAGTCAACCGTTGATGAAACAAATACCGCCTTCGCGCAAGGCGGCATTGCCTCTGTGATGTATGAGCCCGACAATTTTGAAAAGCATGTGCAGGACACGCTGATTTGCGGCGACGGATTATGCAATGAAGACGCCGTGCGCCTGGTCGTGGACAATGCGCCGCAACAAATCAAACAATTGGTGCATTGGGGCGTTAAATTTGACCGCACCTCAAGCGGATATTACGACTTGGCACGCGAAGGCGGACACTCGGAATACAGGATACTGCACCACAAAGACAATACAGGCTACGAAATTCAGAAAACCCTTATCGAAAAAGTAAAAAAGCACCGGAACATCCATGTCCTCGAACACCACTTTGCGGTCGACCTGCTTACCCAACACCACCTGGGCAAGGAAGTGCGCCGCCGCGATGGAAATATTGAGTGTTACGGCGCATACATCCTTAACCTGAAAACGCAGGAAGTTTATACCTTCCTGTCGCGGATTACCGTGTTGGCCACCGGCGGGCTGGGCAACCTTTACCACACCACCACCAATCCGCCCATAGCTACCGGCGACGGCGTGGCGATGGTGTCGCGGGCAAAAGGCGTGGTCGAGAACATGAGCTTCATACAATTTCATCCCACTTCCCTGTATCATCCCGGCGAGCGCCCTTCTTTCCTCATCAGCGAAGCCATGCGCGGATTCGGCGCGATACTGAAAACACAGCACGGAAAAGAATTCATGGATAAATACGACCGGCGCGGGTCGCTTGCCCCGCGCGACATTGTAGCCCGCGCCATCGACAATGAAATGAAACTGAGCGGTAGCGATTTTGTGTATCTCGACGTGAGCCACAAACCCGCTTCCGATATTAAAAATCATTTTCCGAATATTTATAAAAAATGCCTGAGTGCGGGCATCGACATTACCAAAGATATGATTCCGGTAGTGCCGGCCGCCCACTATTCCTGCGGCGGGGTTAAAGTAGATGAAAATGCGCTGAGCTCTATCGGACGGCTGTATGCGGTCGGCGAAACGTCGTCTACCGGGCTGCACGGCGCAAACCGGTTAGCTTCCAATTCACTGATGGAAGCCATTGTGTATGCCGGCAAAGCGGCGCAACACAGCCTGCAACACTTGCCGGAATACTGCATGCAAACCAGCATTCCCGATTGGGATTACGGCGGAACAACACACACCGAAGAGATGGTGCTCATTACGCAAAACTACAAGGAAATGCAACAAATCATGAGCAACTATGTGGGCATAGTGCGCTCAAACCTGCGCCTGAAAAGGGCGTTAGACCGCTTGGAAATCATCTTTAAAGAAACGGAAGACCTGTACCGTAAATCCATCCTGACCCAAAGCCTTTGCGAATTGCGAAACATGATTAAGGTTTCGTATCTTATTATAAGAAGCGCCCAGGATATGCGTGAAAGCCGAGGCCTGCACTACACGCTCGATTATCCTTCAAAAAAATAGAATGAAGTATTTTTGCACCGGCATTCTTTTAATACTATTCAATTCTTGTATTCGTTATTCCGGAGAAATTGCCCATCAATTGGTTTTGGCCGGAAAAATTATAGCATCGCGCCCCGACAGTGCGCTGCATATACTTCAGCGTATTGAAGGACAACGCTACCTCTCGAAGGAACAACAGGCCGTTTACGGCCTGCTCTACACCGAGGCGATGGATAAAACCTGCAAAAAACATACGTCGGATTCACTCATCCGCGTGGCGGTGGATTTCTTTTCCAAAGACCCCGGCAAGTATCCCGAACACTTGGCCAAATCGCTGTTTTACCATGGCAGGGTTTATCACAGCGCCAACATGCCGGAAGAAGCCATGCAGCTTTATATGGAAGCCGAATTGCACGGACAGGCCTTGTTGGAACTTAATTTGCTGGGGTTGATAAATAGCGAAATGGGGCATTTGTTTCAACGGCAAAACCTCAGCGGGAAAGCCATTGAACATTTTACCAAATCGGCGAATTATTTTCGCCGGGTCAGGAATTTTAAAAACGAAGGGCAGGCGCTGATAAACATGGGGCTGAATTATTATGTGGTAAAAAAGTACGACAGCACGGTGTTCCACGTGCGGAAAGTCCGGCAAATTGCCGGGGATAT
>JAITQQ010000005.1 GCA_031288855.1 Prevotellaceae bacterium | reverse complement strand
TTTTCCACTACCTTGTGAAAAGGTTTGTAGAATTGTTTCAACATGTTGTTCCACTCCAATTTTCCTTCCGCAATTTCGTCAAAGCCCTCTTCTACCTTGGCGGTAAAGCCATAGTCGAGAATATCTTTAAAATGTTCCACCAGAAAATCGTTCACCAGAATGCCGATGTCGCTGGGGAATAATTTTGATTTTTCGGCGCCGGTAATTTCGGACAGTATTTTCTTTCCGATATTTCCTTTGGCCAACTTAAGTTGCGCATAACTGCGTTCAACGCCCGGCCGGTCTTCCTTCATCACATAGCCGCGCTGAACGATGGTGGAAATGGTGGGCGCATACGTTGACGGGCGGCCAATGCCCAATTCTTCCAATTTCTTTACAAGGCTGGCTTCGGTGTAACGCGGCGGGCGTTGTGCAAACCGCTCGGTGGCCGTAATTTCTTTCGCCAGCAACGATTGTTTTTCTTTCAACGGAGGCAACAAACCGCTATCTGCTTTTTCTTCATTGTCCTCGTCGGAAGTTTCCATGTACACTTTGAGAAAACCGTCAAACAGGATTACTTCGCCGGTAGCCTGAAACAGTTGCGGCGCGGTAGATATTTTAATATTCACGGTTGTTTTTTCGAGTTGTGCATCGGCCATTTGCGAAGCAACGGTGCGTTTCCAAATCAGGTCGTAGAGTTTTTTCTCTTGCGCCGTGCCTTCAATGCCGGTATTTTCCATGTAGGTGGGGCGGATGGCCTCGTGCGCTTCCTGTGCGCCTTTCGACTTGGTGGCATACTGGCGCGTTTTGCAATATTCGGCGCCGAACGTTTCTTCAATCGTCTTGTGCGCCGCGCCCAACGCCAACTTTGAAAGATTGGTGGAGTCGGTACGCATGTAGGTGATCAACCCTGCTTCGTACAAGCGTTGCGCTATACTCATGGTTTGGCTTACCGAGAAGCCGAAACGGCGCGACGCTTCCTGCTGCAAAGTAGAAGTGGTAAACGGCGGCGCCGGTGATTTTTTAGCCGGTTTTTTCTCTATAGATTGTATAGTGAAATCGGCCGCAATACATTTTTCCAAAAAGGCCTGCGCCTGTTTTTCCGTGGCAAAGCGTTCGTTCAAATCGGCTTTCAGCGTAAATTTTTCTCCTTGGTCAACCGGCTCAAACAGGGCATTCACGCGGTAAGACGAGGTGGCTTGAAACGCGATGACTTCGCGTTCGCGCTCCACAATGAGGCGCACCGCCACCGATTGCACGCGCCCCGCCGACAACGCCGGTTTCACCTTCTTCCACAAAATAGGCGACACCTCAAAACCTACCAACCGGTCGAGCACTCGCCGCGCTTGTTGGGCGTTCACCAAGTTCATGTCCACCGAGCGCGGATGTTCCACCGCTTCCACAATCGCATTCTTGGTGATTTCATGAAACACAATACGCTTCGTTTTTTCCGGATCAAGATTGAGCACTTCCTGCAAATGCCACGCAATAGCCTCCCCTTCCCGGTCTTCATCGGACGCCAGCCACACCGTGCTTGACTTCTTGGCAAGCTTTTTCAATTCTTCCACCACTTTCACCTTATCATCGGATATCTGATAGTCGGGGTTGAAATTGTCTTTGATGTCAATGCCCATCCCCTGCTTTTTCGACAAATCGCGAATGTGCCCGTAGCTCGACTTGACCTGAAAGTCTTTCCCCAAAAACTTCTCAATTGTTTTCGCCTTCGCGGGTGATTCTACAATAACCAAATTTTCCTGCATAATCTTGAACTTATTCGTAAATAAAAAATGCAAAGTAAGTCATAAAATAAGGTATAATCCAAATTTTTTTTGTTATTTTGCATTTTTTATGTGCCAATTTATATGAAATTAAAGTTCTTGAAAATAAAGAGCCGGAGGCGTTTTAACCTCTTCTTTGTACTAATTATTTCGCTGCCTTTCATTATTTTAACATTGCTGTTGATGGGGGTCGGGTACTTTGAGGTTATCCCCTCTTTTGAGGAATTGGAAAATCCGAAAACAAATATCGCTACGGAAATTATTTCCGACGACGGAGTACTCTTAGGTACGTTTCACATTGAAAACCGCTCTTTTACCCCCTATGAGGAACTTTCGCCGAATTTGGTTTACGCCTTGATAGCCACCGAAGATATCCGTTTTTTCGAACATTCGGGGATTGATTTCCGCAGCCTCGCGCGGGTGCTGGTGAAAACAATCCTCAGCGGCGACCGCAATTCGGGTGGCGGAAGCACCATCTCGCAACAGCTGGCGAAAAACCTGTTTCCGCGCGACACGAGCATCAACCGCTCCAGCCTTCTGTCAATACCCAAGCTGACCATCGCAAAGATGAAAGAGTGGATCACCGCCGTAAAACTGGAACGCAATTATACGAAAGAAGAAATCATTGCCATGTATTTCAACACCGTGCCTTACGGCAGCAACGCTTTTGGCATCCGTTCGGCCGCAGCCACTTTTTTCGGAAAACTGCCCTCGCAACTTCATCTCGAAGAAGCTGCCTTGTTGGTAGGCGTGATCAATGCGCCGTCGCGCTACAGCCCGGTGCGCAACCCCGACCGTTCGACACAGCGCAGGAACCACGTGTTGTCGCAAATGAGCAAATACGGATTTATCGACCAAGAATATTGCGATTCCATTTCGGCGCTGCCGATACGGCTTACCTACATGCAGCAAGACCAAAATGCAGGGCTTGCGCCGTATTTCAGGGAAATGTTGCGCCGAACGCTTAATGCGGCGGAGCCCCGCCGGGAACGATACTACAACAAAAGGGATTACCTCGCCGATTACAAGCAATGGACGGAAGACCCCCTGCAAGGATGGATACGCAAAAACCCCAAGCCCGACGGGAGTTATTACGATATTGACCGCGACGGGCTGAAAATTTACACCACCATCAATTCAAGGATGCAACAGTATGCCGAAGATGCGGTGGCCACGCACCTGCGCACCGACCTGCAATCGCTGTTCAGCAGTGAGGTGCGCACACGCAAGTCCCCGCCTTTTTCCAACGACCTGACGCCCGAACAAATCAGCGACATCATAAACCAAGCCAAGCGCTGGAGTGACCGCTACTACCGCATGAAAGAAGCCGGCGCCACCGAACAGGAAATAGACAAAGCGTTTGCCACAAAAACAAAAATGACCGTGTTCTCATGGCAGAAAGGCGCTATCGACACAGTGATGACGCCCATAGATTCTATCCTGTACTATAAAACCATGCTGCGCGCCGCATTCATGGCTATGGACGTGCACAGCGGGGAAGTGCGCGCCTACGTGGGCGGGCCGAATTACCGGTATTTCAAATACGACAATGTGTCGCAAGGGCGGCGGCAGGTGGGTTCCATCATCAAGCCGTTCCTCTATACGCTGGCCATGCAGGAGGGCTTCACCCCCTGCGACCGGACCCTCAACGTGTCGCAAACTTTTATCGTGGGCGACTCGTCGTGGACGCCGGCAAGCACCGACCGGCCGGAGTGGATCGGAAAAAACGTAACCCTGAAATGGGGATTGACCAAAAGCAGCAACAACATTTCGGCTTACCTGATGAAACAGTTGGGGCCGAACGCCATGGTGGACATGTGCCACAAGCTGGGCATCAGGAGTTACCTGAGCCCGGTGGAGTCGCTGTGCCTCGGGCCGGCCGACCTGTACGTGTCGGAAATGGTGGGCGCCTACCAGACTTACGGCAACAAGGGCATACACACCGAGCCGCTGTACGTGACCCGCATCGAAGATAAAAACGGAAACGTACTGGCCACCTTCCAGTCGCGCCGGAAAGAAAGCATCAGCGATCGCACAGCTTATCTCATGATTAACCTGCTGCAAGGCGTAGTGAACGAAGGAACGGCTTACCGGCTGCGCAGCCGCTACATTCCGGAAGGTGAGCTGGCGGGAAAAACAGGAACATCCAACAACCAGTCCGACGGCTGGTTCATGGGGCTTGTGCCGAAATTAGTGGCCGGCGTGTGGGTGGGCGCCGAAGACCGCAGCGTGCACTTTGAAAGC
>JAITQQ010000074.1 GCA_031288855.1 Prevotellaceae bacterium | reverse complement strand
TTGGCAAAAGCGCCTACAAACACCGTCATCTCCGCCACAAAGCCGCTCAAGCCCGGCAAACCAAGCGAGGCTAAACCGGCAATCACCCAACACACGCCGAGAAAAGGCATCACTTTCATCAAGCCGCCCATCTCGCGAATGTCGCGCGTATGCGTGCGTCCGTAAATCATGCCAATCAAGGCGAAGAACAGGGCGGTCATCAATCCGTGCGAGAGCATCTGCATCACGGCGCCGGTAATCGCCGTTCGGTTTAACATGAGAATGGCAAACAACACCAACCCGCAGTGGCTTACGGACGAATAGGCATTGATGTATTTCAAATCGGTTTGCACAATGGCGGAATAAGCGCCATACACCACGCTGATGCCTGTGAGGATAATAAATATCCACGACAACTCACGCGTTGCTTCGGGCATCAGGTATATGGCTACACGCAAGCAGCCATAGCCCCCCAGCTTCATCAACACGCCGGCATGCAGCATCGACACGGCAGTGGGCGCCGCCGCATGGCCGTCGGGACTCCACGTGTGAAACGGGAAAAGCGCACCCAAAATGCCAAAACCGACAAACACCAACGGGAAAATCCATCGCTGCGCTACCACCGGAATATGGCGCTGCGCAAGGTCTAACAGATTCATGGTGTCGGCGCCGGACTGGAAATACACGCCCAAAATGCCAACCAGCAACAGCGCCGAGCCGCCCATCAGCATTAGCGTTAATTTCATGGCGGCGTACTCTTTCCTGCCGCTGCCCCACACGCCAATCAAAAGGTACATGGGTATCAGGGCGACCTCGTAGAACATGAACATGGTGAACAAATCGGTGGCGATGAAAAAGCCGAAAACCCCTACGGTGAGCAGGCTGAACCACATAAAATATTCCTTTTGCAGGAACTCCATCTTCCACGACACAAACGTACCGGTGATGACGATAACGGCAGAAAGCAACAGCATGGCCACAGAAATGCCGTCTACACCCACCGCATAGTGGATATTCAACGGCGCATACCACACCACATCGGCGGTGTAGAGCATCTCGGCGGTGTTGCCCGCCATCCGTTCGCCTAAGAATGCCACGACCAACCCCACCGCCAACAGCAGCAACAACGATGCGCCGGTGGTTACCACCCAACGGATTTGCGTCAGGCTACGTGTACACAACAGCCCGCACATGGTGAGGACAGGGATAAGTACAAATAAAGACAAAAAATTCATATATATTTTTTTTGATACTGTTTATTTCATCATAATATTTCTTTATTCCTAAAACGAGTTATTTTCATTAAGGTCTTGTAAAAAAATTAAAATTAATTTTGCACCCACATTTTTACCCTATAAACATTTTTGAGAAAAATCCAACGCCACAACCCAAAATGATTGTGGTAACAATTACAATGGGCAAACCTTTTGGATCAAGTTTATATATTAAAAATGCCATTGGCAAAACAAACAAAACTGATACAATAATGCCATTTAAGAAAGAAATTGATACAAAATTTATTTTTGGAATAAATATCCCTAAAACAATCCATACAAAAAAGGCTGAAATTATAAAAAAATTATCCATTCTCCTTATAATCATTGGGACAATGTCTATAACTGCGGCGGTCAAGCCAATTAACAGCGAAATCAAGTAACTTTTCATACAATTTTCCTTATGTTTTACAATATACGTTCTTAATTTTTTATACAAGTCTTTTTTCGAAAATCTAAATTTCTATTCCGGTTCGTTGTATTTCATCAAGGAAGCCGGCATAATCCGTATCACGCGCAATCACCATAGGTGAAATCCTGAAATCGACCTGACGGCCTATCCTCCACAACAAAGGCTCGGTATCCAAGATACTGTAACTGTCATCTAAATGATTTACCACCAATGCTACGTCAATATCGCTGTGTTCATGCGGCGTTCCCTTAGCATAAGAGCCAAAAAGATAACACCTGTCGAACGCTATCGGAAATGATTTTTGCACCAAACTCCTATACGTCCTTACTTTTTCTATGACAGTTTCTCTTTTATCCATTGCTGTAATTTTATATCAGTACCAACAGCACTATCAGCAGGGCGCCGGCCAGCATGAGCAGCGCATAGGCCTGAACCTGCCCCGCCTGTAACCCGCGAATAGCAAACGACGTTTTCTCCGTAACGTAGGCAATGCCGTTCATAGTACCGTCAACTACGTGGCGGTCGAACCACGCCAAGGGACGCGAAATGTAACGGAAAATGACGTTCTTCGTGATGAACAGATATACTTCATCGAGGTAAAACCGTCTGCTTGCGGCACTGTACAACGCTGGCAGCGCTGCCGCCATCTTCGCCGGCACGGTATTGTGCTTCCTGTATAATAAGGTGGCAAACACAATCGCCACTACCGCTATCACCACCGACGTAACAGCTACCTGCCAATCTAAATGAATAATGTAGTCGGCGCTATCGCTGCTTACAAATTTCCCGAAAGGAATAAATCCCGCAAACACCGTGACCGTTGCAAGAAATATCAGCGGAAGGGTCATTGTTTTCGGGGCTTCATGCGGCGTGTGCTCGTGCTTGTGCTCCTCGCCCCAAAAGATGTTGTAGTAAAGACGGAACATATAAAACGCCGTCAATCCGGCAATGAAACTCATCGTTGCGCCCATCAGCGGACTGAAATGAAACGCGGCCGCCAGTATCTCGTCCTTGCTGAAAAAGCCCGACAACGGCGGAATGCCCGCAATGGCTAAACAGGCTATCAAAAAGGTGAGATGCGTAAAGGGCATGTATTTCCGCAAACCGCCCATGTGGCTCATCTCGTTGCTGTGCACCGCATGGATAATGGCGCCCGCTCCAAGAAATAACAAGGCCTTGAACATGGCATGTGTGAAGAGGTGAAACATGGAAGCCATGTAGCCCGTGCCTTCGTGTCCGCCCATGCCCGACACGCCAAGCCCTACCATCATAAAGCCGATTTGCGAAATGGTGGAAAAGGCCAGCACGCGCTTGATGTCTGTCTGGACGCACGCTACTACCGCAGCATAGAGCGACGTCACCGCTCCCACGACGGCAATCATGGCAAGCACTTCGGGCGCTTCTAAATGGTAAACGGGGAATAACCGCGCTACCAGAAAAACACCCGCTACGACCATCGTGGCCGCATGAATAAGCGCTGAAACCGGCGTGGGGCCTTCCATCGCGTCGGGTAACCAAATGTGCAGCGGAAACATTGCCGATTTCCCGGCACCGCCTACGAAGATGAGCGCTAAGGCCCACGCAACAACCGACCCGCCTAAAAACGTGGCGCCGGCCGCATCAGCAAAAAGGACACGGTCGCCCGAGGTGAGCAGGCCGAAATCGAACGTGCCGGTGTAGAACGAAAGCAGCAATATGCCGATGAGAAATCCCAAGTCGGCAAAACGTGTCACAATAAACGCCTTCTTCGCCGCCGCTACCGCTTCGGGTTTCGTATAATAGAAACCTATCAACAGGTAGGACGATACGCCTACTAATTCCCAAAAAATGTACATCTGAAATATGTTGGTGGCTACAACCAATCCCAGCATCGAAAAGGTGAACAGCGAAAGAAACGAGAAATAACGCTGAAAGCCCGACTCGCCTTTCATGTAGCCCAAACTGTAGATGTGCACCATCAACGAAACGGTGGTAATCACTACGAGCATCATCACCGAAATGGGGTCGAGCAACAGTCCCAAGTCAATGTGCAGGCTGTCGGTGAAACGCAGCCATTCTACGTTTAAGGGTATCCACTTCTCATATAGGCCGGCTACTTTCGCGGTAGTGAAATACTGCACCGCCGTGAGGTACGAGAGCGCGGCGCTCAACGCCAACGACAGCGTCCCGATGAGCCCGGCCGCCGAAGGCCTTAGTCTTTTCCCCGCCAGTCCTATGAACAGGAACGTGAATAACGGCAGGAGGAGTATCAGTAATGTGTATTGCATAAAAGTATTAATCTTTTAATTGATTCAGGTTTTTTACTTCCAGATTTTTTAAATTCCGGTATATGTTTATGATGATGGCAATGGCTACGGCCGTTTCGCACGCCGAGATGGCAATGGTGAACAGCGTGAAGAAAAAGCCCTCGAGCTGCCCGGGAAAGAGGTAACGGTTGAAGACCGCAAAGTTGATGTCGACCGCATTCAGGATGAGTTCTATCGAAATCAGTATCGCCAACAGGTTGCGCCGCGCAATAAAGCCGTAAATGCCGGCAAAAAACATAATGGTGCTAATCACCAAATAATATTCCATTTTTATTTCCATACTTTTTTCGGTTTAATCGTTTAACGTTTCCGTGCTATCAAAACACCGCCGATGATGCACGCTAATAACAACACGCTGATGGCTTCAAAGGGTAACAAATACTGGAACTTTTCCGTGCCCATCAACGCGGTTCCAATAACGCGCATCGGGACTTCTTCGCCTACCGGATGCCGGAGACCAAACGAATGGGTCAGGATAAGGAAGATGCAAAGCGCGGCGCCGACTGCAGCCGTCAACAGGCCTGCCGTCCACCGTCCGCCTTTCAGTTTCGCTCTCCGCTCTTCGCCGGTGGTGCTGGTGAGGAAAATGGAAAAGACATACAATATAATAATGCCGCCGGCATACACCGTGAGCTGCACCGCACCCAAAAACGAATAGTTGAGCAGGAAATATATTCCCGCTGTGGCGAAGAGTACGAACAACAGGTAGGTGGCCGCCCGCAAAATCCGCTTCGTGGTAACGGTCAATACCGAACATACTACGATGACTGCCGCTAATATCCAAAATACAATGTCCATATTATTTATTTTTATTTTTCTGTGTAAGTGTTTTTTTGCTTTCGGCAACAAGACGACGCTCTGTCTTGCGTATATCTTCTGCCGGAGGCAGGTTTTCAGGAACAATACCGCGCTGTATCAACATTTGGCGTACGGCAGTATTGTTATCCACGTGCTCCGTTTCAATAGGTTGCTGTCCGTGCAAATCTTTATTCTGTACATTGGTGCTTGTCATTTCGGCGGCAAGCCCTTTGGCAAAAATGCTGACTGTGGGCAGAAAATCCGCTACCGGCCTGTTTTCCGGTACGCTCATCTTACGCTTAAGCTGCGCTGTAGAAAGATGGAATAGGGCCTGGTCGCCTTTGCTTCGTATCACGGCAAAGCCTTTATCATCTACTCCCCGCTCATAAAGAACGTTGCTAAGCGCTTTCTCTGCTTCGGCAAGTTTGGCACGGGCTTTGACGCGTTCGGCGTCTAATATGCGCTGTTCGATTAACTCGGCACGGCGGGTCTGTACTGCGAAATAACTCTGCGCAAAAGCGATTTCACTCTTCCGTGGGTCACCGTTTTGTGCAATTAAATAACATGCGTAGCGCGTCAGAAGGATGTCCTCTATCTCTTTATGAGCACCGGAGCCGATTTCGACCATTTTCCTGACGTCAGGAAAATGGTCTGTAACTTCTATACCGGCTTGCCGGCACGACTCTTTTGCCTTGTCAATGGTTTTGGTAAAGTTCTCCCATTTGACATAGCCTAATAGCACTTGCAACTCGCGCGCACTCCAACATTCAATGCTTTCGTATTCGCCGGCAGCGGCTTCAAACCGTGTCAATAATGCAATGATTTCTTCTCTTTTCATTATATTTCTCCGGATTAATTTTTTGCCGCCAGTTTCGAGCCTTCGCGGTTTAACTGATATGCCAGTTTGCGGCGCGTGAACACGGCATGCTCAAACGTGGGAACAAACGCCAAGGCGCCGTGCGGACAGGTCTTCGTGCAAAGCTGGCAGAACATGCAACTGCCCAAGTCGTAGTCGTAGCGCTGTAACACGCGCGTGGCCTTTCCTTCTGCATCGGTCACTTTCTCCGACACTACATGGATGGTGCCGTTCGGACAATTCATTTCGCAAATGCCGCAAGCAATGCATTTGTGCTCGTTGTTCTCGTTGTGTACCAATATGAGTTCTCCGCGAAAACGGTCGAACATGGTTAGCGTTTTACGGTTTTCGGGGTAGCACTCGGTGGTTTTCTTGCGGAAAAATATGCGCAACGTGGTTTTCATGCCGACGAGCAACGACCACAAACCGCAGAAAAAACCTTTTATGTATTTTATCAAATCTTTCATAATTCCTCTTTTAAAAATGCCATTTAAAAACTACAATCATTACCATTAAAAGCAGGTTTATCAAATTAATCGGCAGTAAATATTTCCACTCGAGCCGCAGCAACTGGTCAATGCGCAGGCGCGGGAATGTCCATTTGAACCACATAATTATAAATATCATCACGGCGGTTTTGGCGATGAACCAAAGCGGCGAGGGGATGTAGTCCATAATTTGATTGAAATCCGCCCATCCCGGAATATGCAGGGGCATCCAGCCGCCCAGAAACAGCGTGGCGGCTACGGCAGCTACGATAAAGAGGTTCAGGTATTCGGCCAGGTAGAAAAATCCGAAGTGCATGCCGGAGTATTCGGTGTGATAGCCGGC
>JAITQQ010000144.1 GCA_031288855.1 Prevotellaceae bacterium | reverse complement strand
CCTGCGCCGGGAAAGGACTTTAGCGCTTCGGCAATAGCGCCGTAGTGGGTAACGAGCAACGGATTTTTCGACAACTCAAAAACCACATGCGTAATAACTACTTTATTTTTCCATGCCTGTTTAAACACGCTGTCGCGATAACCGAAACGGCACGCTTCATGCATGAACTCGATGGGTTGATCGTCTTCTATGCGCAGCGCCTCTACTTGTTTAATGGCTGTTTCCACTTCCACTCCATACGCCCCAATGTTCTGCACCGGCGACGCCCCCACCGTGCCCGGAATACCCGACAAGTTCTCTACGCCGCCCCAGTTGCGGGCTACACAGTGCGCCACAAAATCGTCCCACACCACGCCGGCGCCTACGCGTAGCGTAACTGTTTCTTCGTCTTCCGCTATCTTTACGCAATCGCGCAACTGCGGATGGATAACTAATCCGGGAAAGTCGTTGCGGAAAAGAATATTGCTGCCACCTCCCATAATGAGGCGCGGCACGTTGTTGCAGGCAGGATGCGTAAGCAGTTCGCCTAATTCTTCGAGAGAGGAAGGCGCGGCATAATACAGCGCCTTCACATCGAAACCGAAAGTGTTATGCGCCTTAAGCAGATAGTTCCGGTGAATTTGCATCTTTCTTACCGTATTTCCGGAAACAGTACGACAGCATAATCATGACCACAAACAGCACCACAATCAGCAGTTCGGAAGTCAACAATTCACACGTGTTGTGCCGCGCAATGAGGATATCGGGATTTTCGCTCAGGTATTTTTTCTGCAACTTTTCCACGCCGGGAATGTCGAAGTGACTCCATTTTGCAACAATCGTGCCGTCGTAGAGCAGCAGCAGTCCGGGATTTGAACGCACCATGCTTTTCAGCGGCTTTTCATCCGTGAAGTAGATGGAATACATTCCGCCTGTGGCGGCGGCAAACTCCGCTATCTTGTCATCATCAGAACCTGCAAGGGCTACAAAGTTGATGTTTTCTTGCGTGAGCGCGTAGTCGGCAATGGCGTTGATTTTTCCAATATTTTTCAACGACGCATCTTCCACGTGCGGCATCGTGAGCAGGAACAAATATCCCTTCAAATCCAAAATAGAATCGGTGATGTAGCCGCGATAGGAGTCGTTGATGGTGAAATCGACAATAGGCGGCTCGTATCCTTTCTTCTTCAGCACCGACACCGACTCTATGAATTTCCATGTCGTGTCGTTTTGCGGGTAATCTTTAAGGGTGAATGTTTTTCGCCCTTCGCCCGCTTTTTCGTAAATCAGCAACGTTTCATACTCGTTGACAGGTGCGCCTTCCGGAATTTCCATCGCCTGACTGATGTTCACGCCCACCTTGTAGGGCAGGAAGTCAATCAGCGGCAAGTGGCGGTAGCAATACACCGACAGCGACAGCGCAAACGCCGTAAATACCCCTACAGTTATAAATTCGTTGAGGCAGGTGGACAGCGGCTTGTACTTGTCGCGCTGCAAAAAAATAATCACCACAAAAATGTCGATAATCACATTTTTGAAAAACGTTTCCCAATTGGTCAGTTTGATGGCTTCGCCGAAGCATCCGCAATCGGTTACAGGGTTAAACAGGGCGAGGATTAAAGTGAGTACCGTAAAAAATCCCATGAACAGGGTGGTAGCCCACGCGGTGAGTTTCATGCGCAATCCCAACACTAAGCAAAGCCCCAACACCAACTCAGCGGCAGAGGCCAGCACGCCTACTATGGTGGGGCCTGCGGGTATCAGGAAACCCATGTAGAAGGCCTTGAAATATTCCGTAAAAATAAGCTGTGAGCCTATGAGGTCAATAGCTTTCACATAGCCCGAAAAAATAAAAACCAAACCGATTAACACGCGGCTTATAAGACGTAGGTATTTCATAATGTTATTGTATTAGAGTGTTTATGGTACATGTTATTTTTTCAAAAATGGTTGCGGCGGGAAATATTTTTCCGTCACGGCCGCAGTCAATGACGTGAAAGGTGGCGTCGGCCGCCGGTTGTTCGAGATACACGGCACGCACCTGTTCCTGCAACGACAGGCTCGCCTCGTGGATGTCTTTTTTTCCTTGCAGGTAAGCCCGGTCGTCGCCTTCGCGTTGCGCTTCGAGCTTTTGCTCTACGTGGGTTAGCGGCACGTCGAGAAACAGCGTCATGTCGGGTTTCGGGATATTGAAGTAATCGTATTCCAAGTGCAGAACCCACTCGCGGAGGGCTTGTTTTTCTTCCGCCGTGTACAGTTTGGCGCACTGGTATCCGATGTTGGAATACACGTAGCGGTCAACCACCACCACGTAGCCTTCTGCCATCCATTGGCGCAATGTGGCGGCGGCGGCGTGGCGGTCGCCGGCAAACAGCAGCGCCACGATGTACGGATTTACAGCATCGACCTTGCCCAAGTCGCCGCGCAGGAATTTGGCAATCAGTTCGCCGAACACCGGAGCGTCGAAACGCGGAAAGTGCAGGAATTTCGTCTGCTTTCCCCGCCCGGCCAGGAATTGACACAGCAACTTCAGTTGGGTCGATTTCCCGGCGCCGTCTAATCCTTCTAAGGCTATGAACATTGTGCGTGTAGATTTTTTTGCAAAGATAGGAAATATTTCAGTTTATTATAATCAATTTTCCTTCCGATGGCTCTTTGTAAGCATTAGTGGCTTTAAAATAGTTGTTCAATTTCTCGAAATCATCCCCGAAGA
>JAITQQ010000122.1 GCA_031288855.1 Prevotellaceae bacterium | reverse complement strand
TAAGGCATCCTTCCGCAAATAGTCGGACAGCATTTGCCGTTCTTTCGCAAATTCTTTTTGAACGCTACTTATGAAAACTTTATATCGCATAACACAAAAATAGTGAAAATCTGTTATTTCCCAAAACTGTTTAATAATTTTTCAAATCCCGTTTTAATTCTGTTAATAATTGTTTTTCCGACGGTAAATAAAGCTGATATTTGCTTGCCGTAATGGTTGTATTCTTTTCAGGAAGCGTATATTTGACTACCGCATCGTTTTTGTCGGCACAAAGCAGGATGCCGATAGTTGGATTTTCATCCGGGAGTTTTTCTTTTCGGTCGAAGTAGTTCACATACATTTGCAATTGTCCCATGTCTTCGTGCGTGAGCTTGTGGGTTTTGATTTCAATAATAACAAAGCAACGTAATAACCGGTTGTAAAAAACCAAATCCACAAAAAACTCATCATTTTCAAGCAGTATTCGTTTTTGCCGCGCTACAAACGAAAATCCGTTACCCAATTCCAGAAGAAAGGCCTGCAAATTACTGATCATAGCGCTTTCCAAATCTTTTTCATAGTACGATGAGTCGCGTTTCAGTCCAAGAAACTCCAAAATCATGGGGTCTTTGATAATTTCTGTCGGATTTTCGGGTATCCGTTCTCTGCGCGCTACTTCCAAAACAGATTGTTTATCATTACTAAGTAATAACCGCTCATAGAGCCCCGAATTGATTTGTCGTTCCAGTTCTCTTCCTGTCCATCCGTTATGGAGTGCTTCTTGTTCATAATACTCTCGCTTGTCATTGTCATCTATTTGAATTAGAAGGCGATACTGTAGCCAATTGAATTGTGAACGCAGTGCGTTCACAATTGGATACGTCCGGTAAAATTGCCGGCAAAAAGCCAATTGACGATAAGAAAACCCGCTGCCAAATTCCGGTTCTATTGCGGCGGCCAAATTGCGCAATAAATAACTGCCATATTCCGCTCTTTCCTCGCCTTCCTGTTCTTCTACAAAGATGCGTTCTCCTAGCTTCCAGTACATTAGCATCCGTTCTATATCAACAGTTCTTACAGCAATAGTCCGCGATGTGGCAATAATGTTTCGCACATCGGACACGAATGTGTGGCTTAATTGTACTTCTTCTTTATTTTTCATATATCAAACTGTTTTATTTCCCAAACAACCCCTTTACTTTCTTCCACAAGGCACGCACCGTGTCATTCACCTCATCCGACACTTTCAGCATGTACAGCAAGGCTGCGCCCGCAACCGCCAACACCACACAGCGAATTATGCCGTCTATCAACGGATTGTCGAACTTGAACAAAAGGTGGTTTATTCCTATTAAGAGCAGAAAAACCGTTATCAATTTTAAGGTACCCGAAGAATACGGGTTGCCTTTCACTTTTTTCAGTACTATCCATTGTTGCGCACTACAGGAGAGCAAGCAACTGATAGCCGTGGCAAGGGCTGCGCCGGCGATACCCCACACCGGAATCAACAAATAATTGGTTACTATACCGATGCCGATGATGAAAAACACAAAGTATAAACTCCAATAATAATATTTTGAAAAACTGATGAGTGTGCCACCGAAATTCAGCGTTACTTCTATCAATTTTGCCAGCCCGATAAAAAACACCACCCATTTGCCATCTGCATACACAGCGCCGTTTGGGATGATGGCAAAGATGTTGTCAATGTTTGTCCAGAGCAGGATAAAAATCAGCCCGCCTATGAGGAATTGGTGCAGCGACACTTTTTTATAGAGTGCGTTGGCGGTTTCAAAATCGCCTTTTTTCAGGGCTTCGGCGGCTATCGGGGCAGAGATAGAACTGATAGACCGCGAAGGTATTTCAATGACCGCCGCCATGTAAAAGGCAACCGTAAAAATTCCGGCGTAACTTAATCCTAATTGCGAGGTAATCATAAACAAGTCGAGCTTGCCAAGCACCGTGCCGCCCAGCGCACCGATGATTAAATATAAGGAATACCGCAAAATGTCTTTGCGTAATGGGCGGGCAACGTACGACACATTATGTCGTAGTGAAGTTATAGAAGTTTTAAACACATACACAAACACGCACAACATAGCGATGCCATAAGTGATCACATAGCCCGCCACCAACCCGTTGCGGCTGATGAGGTGGAAACCGTAAAGCAGGCAGGTTGTCAATATAAACAGCCGGATAATGATTTCGCGGTTAAAGCGGGGAACTACGATACGCATATTCACGTTGGAATACACTTCGAATATCGACAAATAGGCCAAAAAGAAAATTAGCGGCACTACCCAGTAGTAATACGAAATGAAGAGGCTCGATTTTTCTGCAAACAAAAGGGTAATCGGCTCTTTCAGGAAAATATAAAGCGGAATAAACAGCAGGCATCCGGCGAAAGGCACGAGCAGCATGTAAAAGAAAAAGCCGTTATGTTTTTTCTTTTCATCCTTGAAATACGGAAAAAACCGCATGGCCGACGACGTTGCCCCCAACTGGGCAAAAATGGCAAACATGGTTCCTGCTTCCAGAATCACTTTTGTCAGGCCGATATCTTCGGGCGACAAAAATTTTGTAACCACAAACATGGTGGTCAGGAAGCCGATGAAAGCGCCCACGTAAGTGATGACAGTCCCTTTTATACTCTGGCGAATGACAATGCCCATTAAAAATGTTTCGTTATTTCGTTTTAAAAATTATTTTCCTAATCAATGCGGTTAAAAAACCTGTTCCGTATCCAAAAAGTTGTACAAAAGAAGCGCCAACCGACAAGCCCCCGATTCCTACATGCTTATTTTTAATAGTTGCATCTACGCCTGTTAACATGGCGTACAACAACAATGGTGTTAAACTGTAAAGACACCAAAAACTGCATACGGCAAAAAACAAAGAGCCTGATACAAACAACGCCGGTAAAAAATGTACCATTCGCAAGGAAGAAGGATGTCTTTCATACAACGCTATACGCGCCGCACCGGAATGATATACCTGCCAAAAAAATTTCCGAAGGTTAGTCCGCCGTTTGTGAAAAACAAAGGCATGAGGGAAAAGCCGCGCCTTGTACCCGTTTCCGAAGATGCGAATGCTGAAATCAATGTCTTCACCGTAGCGCATGGATGAAAAGCCGCCCAGGGCTTCATACACTTCCCGTTTTATTCCCATATTGAAACTGCGCGGATGAAACGTTTCGAGCTGTTTTTTTCCGCCGCGTATTCCTCCGGTTGTAAAAAAAGAAGTCATGGCGTAGTTTACCGCTTTTTGCATGTGGCTGAATGAATCATGTGCAGCGTCGGGGCCGCCGAAAGCATCGCAGGGCAGGGCGTTCAATTCTTTTTCCACTTCTTCAAAATAATGGGCGGGGATTATGCAATCCGAATCGAAAACAATCAGGTAATCGCCCCGGCTTTTTGCCGCTCCATAATTCCGGCTTTCGCCGGGCCCTGTATTCGGCTTTGCATAATACGACAGGGACAGGGCTTTTTTGTAAGCGCCGGCAACCTGTTCACTGGGGAGGGTGGAGCCGTCTTCTACTATTATCACTTCAAAATTTTTAACCGATTGTTCCGAAAGGCTCTCCAATAATTCCTCTATTTCTTGCGGCCGGTTATAAACAGGTATAATAACAGAATAGTAGTGCATTACATATTAAAATAATATACAAAGATAGAAAAAAGTAGGTTAAA
>JAITQQ010000117.1 GCA_031288855.1 Prevotellaceae bacterium | reverse complement strand
TGTTTTAGCTGTTCGTCGCCAACATCTGCCGGCGAAATACTCAATTGAAGGTCGGCAATCAAAGCAAATTATTCGAAATGACAAAAAAAATACCTAAGATTTACTAAACCAACACATTTCACAAAAAGGAGATGCTTCATGTTTGTAATACCTTAAGTACTCAAAGTAGCGCGAGCCATAGACGATTTATCTATGCAAAGAGGCCTTACGAAACCCATACTATCAAATAAATCAGGCTCACACTTTATCTTTTTAACTAATAAATAAATTGGATTAATAAAAAGAAAAGCAGAACGCAACTTTTTTGCTTTAGATAGTATATTCAAAACTTCGTAAGTTTCTTTACTTTAAAGTATAAAAAATAATGCCAGCAAGTGTTTAAAAAGAACGTAATTGAATTTAACTCACAAATATAGAAAAGTTTCTTTAAAACACAAAATATAAAACCATTAAAATATGTTTAAACCGGGAATAAATTAAAAAAAGCCCGAATGTTATTTAATATACTGATTTTAAGTATATAAAACATTCGAGTTATAAAATATTACTTAGAAGTTATAATTATAGTATATTATAATTCAATGAATTGTATTAAATTCTGATTTATCCTTTTTATGGCGCCGGACACCGGTGCGTATGGCAAAATCGTTTCGCAGGCGTAGTATAAAACCAGAAACAGGGATTTGTTTCGGGCGGTTAGCGCGGCCGTTAAATCTTGTTTGTGCAGGCGAAACGCTTCCCGCGTGCGCCGTTTTAATACATTGCGGTGCACTGCTTTTTTAAAATGCCGTTTCGGTACGGTAATCATCACCCGGCATGGCGCAGCCTGCGCGACGGCTGTTGCCTCAACAATCCTGTAATAAATTCTGAAAGGGAATACAAACGTCACATTGCCTTGCGTGAACAGCATCTCAATCTGCTTTTTGGCGCAGAGGCGTTCTTCTTTGCGGAAGCGGCTCATTTTTTTGCCAGGAACAATTCCAGCGCTTTCGTCATGGAAGGCGCTTCGGGCGTGGGCGCTTCTACTGTTGCTTTCAGCTTTGCCGCCTTTAACGCTTTCAAGGTGGCCGCGCCGAATGCCGCCAGTTTTGTGCCGTTCTGTTTGAACTCGGGGAAATTATCGGTCATCGATTTTACTTCTGCCGCGCTGTAAAACACCAGCATATCGTAATGCGAGAGGTTTATGTGGCTCAGGTCGCTGTTTTCCGTGCGGTAGAGAATCGCTTTGGTATGCTTCATCTTCGCTTTTTCAAACGCTTTTTGAATTTCGGACTTGCTGTTGCTCGCCAGCGCCAACAAAAAGATTTCCCCCTTGTGTTTTGACCCGATGGTTTCAATTACCGATTCAATAGTGCCGTTTCCGTAAAATATCTTGCGTTTGCGGTACACGATATATTTTTGCAAATAGAACGCGATAGACTCCGTCAGGCAAAAATATTTCATGGTTTCCGGTATGGTAATCCGCAATTCGTCGCACAGGCCGAAAAAGTGGTCAACCCCTGTGCGGGAAATAAACACCACCGCCGTATGTTTTAAAATATCCACGCGTTGTGTCCTGAATTCTTTTCCCGAAAGCCGTTCTACATGAATGAACGGACAGAATTCAACCGTCACATTATATTTTTCTGCTAATTCCGCATAAGGAGAGGGGCCTGCAGGCGCCGTCTGTGCTACGAGTACATGTTTAATTGTCATACGATTACGCCAAAGTAATATACTTCCATATAAATAAAAACGGTGCAAATTCGAAGGTGCAAAGATACAAAATCCAAAAGAAAACAGAAAGTTTATAAGAAATAAAAATTTGAAAAGAACGCACTAAATATAGTAAGGCCATCACGAGAGCACATATTAATCCTGTAACAATTAACAGTTTGCAAAACGGCGAATACGTATTGAAGAACAATAGCGTAAGGGGGAACAGCATGATGCCGCCCGCAATGGCGTAAAGTTGTCCGTAATAGCCCATCATGCGCATGGCTGTTTCTGTTTCCGTGAGAAACCCCAGAATCCGGAGCAGGAATGTTTTTAAGATATAGAACACAAAGAAGGACAGTAAAATAAAGACGTAAACCTGCGCCGTCGTTAAATGGGCGGGGAAAGCGTCATAATAGCGAATGGCCAGGAACAGAAAAAACGACAGGCAAACCTGGCTGAATATTAAAAGAAACCGCCGTATGTTTGCAATGAGCACCGAGTTTTCTTCAAATTGTTTTTGCGCTACGTGAAAATGTATCAGTCCCGGAAACGACAGGAGTAAGAAATGTTTGATAAACCGGAAATTCAGGAAAAACAATATCAGCAAGCCCAGCCCAATCCAACCTTCCAGATGGGTGAACGGCGTGCGCAGCCATTCAACGGCGTTGCCGGTTGCAGGATTCGGTTCCGAATAATTGTGTAACAAACATTTCTGCCATGCCATAGTTTAGTTCCCCCGTTTTGCTTTATAGCCTGCCTCCAGCAGCAGTGTTACTATCCGGTCGCGAAAATCGCCCTGTATGAGGATTTGCCCCTCTTTGGCCGACCCGCCGACGCCGCATTTGCTTTTGAGCGTTTTGGCTAAGGTTTCCAGTTCAGGCGCCGGCCCTGCAAAACCCGATACCAGCGTAACCTGTTTCCCGGCCCGCTGCCGGCGGTCAATCGTTACAATTAACGTTTGCTGCCCGGGCGGCGGCGCAGTGTGCTTTTCCTCTTGCGCATACACAAAATCGGGATTTGTTGAATAGACCACACCCATAAAAAAAATTTCTGCAAAGGTAGGCAGAATTATTGAAATGTGTATCTTTGTAGTTTAAAGTCTGTCAATACACAATAAAACATGAATAACTTCAAACGCATTAATAACGTTGCAGGATGGGCTGTTTGTGCCATAGCTTCGCTGGTTTATCTGCTCACTATCGAACCCACCACCAGTTTCTGGGACTGCGGGGAATTTATTGCTTCATCCTATAAACTTGAAGTCGGGCACCCGCCCGGAAACCCCGTGTTTCAGCTGTTCGGGCGCTTGTTCAGCATGTTCGTTTCGCCCGAATACGTGGCGCCCATGATTAACTCCCTGAGTGCATTGTGCAGCGGATTCACCATTCTGTTTCTATTCTGGACAATTACCCATTTGGCGCGCCGCATCATGGAACACAAGGGCGGCGAGCTCACCACCGGCAACACAATCGCCATTATCGGTGCGGGCGTGGTAGGCGCATTGGCCTACGCGTTTTCCGACACGTTCTGGTTTTCGGCGGTAGAGGCCGAAGTATATGCCATGTCGTCGCTTTTCACGGCGGCGGTGTTTTGGGCTATTTTAAAATGGGAAGAAGAAGCCGGACAGCCGTATGCCAACCGGTGGATTATTCTCATTGCTTTCCTCATGGGGCTTTCGCTCGGCGTGCACCTCTTGAATTTGCTTGCCATTCCTGCCATCGTGTTTGTGTATTATTTTAAGAAAACCGCCAAAATAAAAGCCAAAGGCGTTTTGCTTATGCTGTTGCTGTCGGGCATGCTTGTACTGGCCATGTTGTGGTTTATTCCGCTTATTCCTACCATTGCCGCGTATTTCGATTTGTTCTTCGTCAATAGCCTCGGCTTGCCGTTCAACAGCGGCACTGCATTTTCCGTGCTGCTGCTCCTTGCTTTGGCGGCCTACGGCATTGTGGTCACCCACCGTAAGAGAAAAGTGGTGTGGAATACCATTATCCTGAGTTTCACGGTGGCGCTCATCGGTTATTCTTCATTTGCGGTAGTAATCATTCGTTCATCGGCCAACACGCCCACCAACGAAAACCAGCCCGACAACCCGTTTTCTCTTCGCTATTACCTTAACCGTGAACAGTATGGCTCTGCGCCGTTGTTCTCGGGGCCGACTTATGCCACGCCGCCCATCAGCGCTGTGGAAAAAACAACCTATGTGAAAGACAAAGGAAAATATGTGAAGGCGGCAAGCATGCCCGAATACAAATACGATACACGCTACAACATGCTTTTCCCGCGTATGTACAGTCGGGAAGAATCCCATAGAAACGTATATAAGCAATATGTAAACTCCAAGCGGCGCGGCATCGTAACCAGCCCCTACACCGAAGAGCCGATTCCTTCGTTCCGCGAAAACCTGGCGTTTTTCTTCGACTACCAAATCAACTGGATGTATATCCGCTACTTCATGTGGAACTTCGCCGGCCGGCAGAATGACATTCAAGGACACGGCAATTCATACAACGGCAACTGGGAATGCGGAATACCGTTTATCGACAACACGCGGTTGGGCGACATGAGCGATATGCCTCCCTATCTGGCCGAAAACAAGGCGCGCAACCATTATTACCTGCTGCCGCTGTTGTTGGGGCTTGCCGGTTTGTTTTACCAAATGCAAAAAGATAAACGAAATTTCGTAGTAGTGCTGTTCCTGTTTATTCTTACGGGTGCCGCCATTGTGGTGTACCTGAATCAAACGCCTATGCAGCCGCGCGAACGCGACTACGCTTACGCCGGCTCGTTCTATGCATTTGCCATCTGGATTGGGCTGGGCGTGTATGCGGTGTATGATTTTATACAGCGGAAGTTGAAAACGCCTGCGGCCGTTTCCGCCGGTATTTCCGGCGCGTTATGCCTCCTCGTTCCCCTGCAAATGGCGGCCGAAAACTGGGACGACCACGACCGCAGCAACCGCTATTCGGCACGCGACGTGGCGTACAATTACCTTAATTCATGCGACGAAAACGCCATTCTCTTCACCAACGGCGACAACGACACATTCCCCTTATGGTACATTCAGGAAGTGGAAGGCGTGCGTACCGACGTGCGGGTGGTGAACCTCAGCCTGCTCGGTACCGATTGGTATATCGACCAGATGAAATACCGCATGTATGAGTCGGAGCCGGTGCCGTTCAAACTGTCGCGCGAAAACTATATACAAGGAACAAACGACTTTGTAACGGTTAGGGAACAACTGCGCGGCGCCGTGCCTGTGAGCACCATCATGGAATTTATTTCCAATCCGCGCTATCGTGCACGCACACAGGGCGGAGAAATGGTGTCATACATCCCTGCACGCAATATTGCCGTGCCGGTAAACAAGGAGAATATATACAAAAACCGGCGGATAGAGGAAAAAGTGTTGCCGGATTGGGTGACGAATCCTATTGATACAAACCAATTGTTGGACACGATGATGGTCAAAATAACCAAAAACGACATCAGCAAGCCCGACATGATGATTCTCGACTTGTTGGCCAACAACGACTGGGAACGCCCGGTATATTTCGTGTCCATGGGCGTCGACCCGGCGTTCGACCTCCGCAATTACTTCCAGTATCTCGGATTCACCTATAAATTAATGCCCCTGCGGGAAGCCCCCGGAAAGCAAGGCATATTGATAAATACCGACGAGTTGTACGACAAAATGATGAACGTATACCGCTGGGGCAACATGAATAAAAAAGGTGTTTTCGTAGACTACAATAATTCCCTTACACTGGCGGTGGTGCTTAACGTGCGCAACATGCACGCACGCCTTGCCGAAAATTTGATGAGCAAAAGGCGGAACGAGGAGGCGGTGGCGGTGCTCGACAGCGCCATGGCGCGGATGCCGGCCTGCAATTTCCCGCTCAATATCTCAAACGACTACAACGATGTGGTGATTATGAACATCATCAAACTGTATTACCAGTTAGGCGAAACCGGCAAAGCCGACACCCTGGCTCAGGAGTTTGTAGACCTCACCGAAAAGAACCTGGTTTTTTTCTCTAAACTGCGCGATGCGTCTCACGACCTTGAACTGAATTTGTATTACATGCAGCAAATGGGCACCCTGCTTGCCTCTTACAACGAAGAACTTTCTGCGTGGGCCGCGCAGCAAACCGAGTTCTATTTAACCAAAATGGGATACACGGAGTAGTTAAGAGTTAAGAATTGGGGAAAATGAAGGGAATAATTTTTATTTGTTTAGCCGTACTTTTATACGGTTGTATGCCCAAAACGGCAGAGAAGGATTGCAGTACATTTGTCGAAAGCCTCGACCCGCACCCCGATACGGCGGCGTGGAATGCGACAGGTTTTAACGTGTCTTTTGGCTCTACCGACGTGCGTTATGCCAAATATGCAACACCGGAAATTAAAATATCAACATCGCAGAAACTTTATGCCTGGAAAGGGGAGCGCGTGTCTGCGCAAATCGTGGTGTGGACATCGGCGGCATTGCAGCAAGTAAAATGTGAGGTGCAGCCGCTGAAATCTGCCGGTGGCGTAATCTCTGCCGGCGCACTCCAAGCGCGCTTTGTGCGCTATACGCTGACCGACACATTCGGCGAGGGATGCGGCTGGCGGAAACCCGGAGACTTTCCGGTGTCGCTGGTTGGCGACATGCTCGACAATATCGAGTGTATCGACATGGACGCCAAAAGCGTCCGCCCGGTGTGGATTACCATTGAGGTGCCCAGCTCTGCAAGCTCCG
>JAITQQ010000104.1 GCA_031288855.1 Prevotellaceae bacterium | reverse complement strand
TTTAATTCCTGCAATAACGCCGGAAGGTCTTTTTCCTCGAATCCCAACCGGTGCATGCCGGTGTCTAACTTAACATGAATGTTTACCGGAAGCTGCGCCGGAGTTTGGTGTTTCACGCGTTCACGAAACAATTGCAACACACGAAAACTATATATTTCGGGCTCCAGCTTATAGTGAAGCATGGCATCAAGGCTTTGCACTTCGGGGTTCATCACCATCACAGGCATGGTGATACCGGCCTTGCGCAATGCCACGCCCTCATCGGCGTAAGCCACCGTAAGGTAATCGGCCTGATAAAATTGCAAGAGATTAGCAATTTCGTAGCTTCCGCTGCCGTAGGAAAACGCTTTGACCATAGCCATCAAACGCACGCCGGGAGCTAATTTCGAGCGAAAATAATTCAGGTTATGCGCCAATGCATTCAGGTTAATTTCCAACACGGTTTCATGCGCTTTTTGTTGCAGGAGTTTGTCGATTTTCTCAAAAGCAAACACCCGTGCGCCTTTCAGCAATATCGTTTCATCGTAAAAAGTAGAAAAATCGAATTTATGAAGAAACGTTTCCGTATCGGGATAAAAAATTTTTCCAATGGCAAACTTGCCGGCTTGCCTTGAAATCACAGGGCCTATACCGATTATACGATTGATTTTTTTTGCTTCGAGCAAACGGGCTACCTCGCCATACAAATCGTGCTCATCACGCCCGCTCTGCAAAATATCGGACAGAATAATTGTTTTTTTAGGATGTTGTTGCTGCCGGCTCAAAAAATCAACCGCTATTTGCAGCGAATTGTAGTCGGAGCTGTAGCTGTCGTTAATGACGGAACAGTGGTTAATGGCTTCCTTCAATTCCATCCGCATTTCAATCACCGGAAGGGTTTTCATCCGTTGCGCAATAACGTTTTGCGAATACCCCAACAGCAGCATGAACGCCCAGCAGTGCATGGCGTTTTCGAGCGACGCCTTGTCGGGAAAAGGAATATCAAGCCGGAGCGTATCCTCTTTATAACGCGCTTCGATAGTGGTTTTATCCGTTTGCACCGTCACGTTAATAAGCCGTAAAACGCTCGCAGGCGCATGCCCCCAAGTGAATGCCGGCACACGATTTAGCGTTTTGCTTTTCGCAATTTGTTGTGCAATATGCACGTGGTCGGCGCAATAAATCAGCGTTTGAACGCCCTCGAACAATTTTAGTTTTTCTTCAATTTTTTGCTCGGCGCTCGTAAAATGTTCATCATGCGCTGTGCCAATATTCGTAAAAATTCCGATGGTGGGTTGAATTATTTTCCGGTGGCGCTCCATTTCGCCGGGTTGCGACATCCCCGCTTCAAAAACGGCCAACTCGTCGCCGGGCGACATTTCCCACACCGAAAACGGCACGCCAATCTGACTGTTGTAACTCTTCGGGCTTTTCACTACTTTCTTGTCTTCTGCCAAAAGGTAAGCGAGCCACTCTTTCACAATGGTTTTTCCATTGCTTCCGGTGATGCCCACCACCGGCACACTAAACCGCTGACGGTACGCCGCAGCCAGTTGTTGCAAAGCATCCAGCGTGTTGTCCACCACCAAAAAATCAATATCCGTGCTGTTTTTCATACATTCGGGAACATGCTGCACCACAAAATGCCGCACGCCCCTGCGACACAATGCTTCAATATATTTATGCCCGTCGTTGCGGACGCTTACCAACGCAAAAAATAAACAACCTTCGGTAATCGACACATTACGGCTATCGGTGAGCAGGGTTGTGATGCCGGCGTCATCAATGCGGCCTGAAACACGCCGCGCATGAATGACGGCAGCAATTTCAGCAATATGAAAACGAATAGTTTGCACGAAAATAATATCTTTCTGCAAAGATAACAAAAATATACCTATTCGTATTTTATTTTAATTTATTATCTTTGTGTTCATTTTTATAAAAGTATGTTTGAGAATTTATCCGATAAGCTCGACCGGGCGTTTAAATTGCTGAAAGGCGAAGGCCGCATCACGGAAGTCAATGTGGCGGAAACGTTGAAAGACATTCGCCGGGCGCTGCTCGACGCCGACGTGAGCTATAAAGTAGCCAAAACGTTTACCGACGATGTGAAGCAAAAAGCCTTGGGGCAAGAGGTGTTGAAATCGGTGCGTCCCGGACAGATGCTCACCAAAATCGTGCACGACGAGCTGGCTACGCTCATGGGCGGGCAAGCCACAGACATCAACCTCAAAGGAAATCCGGCCATCATTCTTATTGCAGGGCTGCAAGGCTCGGGAAAGACCACTTTTTCAGGCAAACTGGCGCTGAATCTCAAAGCGAAAAAAGGCCGGCAACCCCTGTTGGTGGCTTGCGACGTGTACCGCCCGGCAGCCATCGAACAATTGAAGGTGTTAGGCGCTCAAATCGAAGTGCCTGTTTACACCGAAGAAGACAACCGGAATCCCGTACAAATTGCACAGAACGCCATTCAACATGCCAAACAGCACGGTTACAACACGGTGATTGTCGATACGGCCGGCCGCCTCGCCATTGACGAGGAAATGATGAAAGAAATCGCCGCCATTAAAAAAGCAATCAATCCGGGCGAAACGCTATTTGTGGTGGACGCCATGACCGGCCAAGACGCCGTAAATACCGCCAAAGAATTTAACGACCGCCTCAATTTCGACGGTGTGGTGCTCACTAAATTAGACGGCGACACGCGCGGCGGTGCGGCCATTTCCATCCGCGCCATAGTGAATAAGCCCCTGAAATTTATCAGCTCGGGCGAAAAAATGGAAGCGCTGGATGTGTTCCATCCCGAACGCATGGCCGATCGTATATTGGGCATGGGCGATATTGTGAGTTTGGTAGAAAAAGCGCAAGAGCAAATCGACGAAGAAGAAGCCCGCAGGCTGCAACGTAAATTAGCCAAAGACCAATTTACATTCGACGATTTCTACAAGCAAATCCAGCAAATCAAAAAAATGGGGAACATCAAGGATTTGGCGGCCATGATACCCGGCGTGGGCAAAGCGATTAAAGATATTGACCTCGACAATGCGTCTTTCAAAAATATTGAAGCCATTATCCAATCCATGACACCTGAGGAACGCGAAAACCCTGCCATTTTCAACGGCAGCCGCCGCAAGCGCGTGGCCATGGGCAGCGGCACTAACATTACCGAAGTAAACCGCCTCATGAAACAATTTGACGACATGCGCAAGATGATGAAAAACCTCAGCGGCGGAAAAAATATGATGCGGGCTATGGGCGCTATGCAGAAACTACAACGATAAACCGAACATCATGACCATACTCGATGGAAAAGCCACAGCCGAAGCGCTGAAAAAAGAAATTGCACAAACCGTGCAACAATGGAAAAAAGACGGAAAGAAAACCCCACATCTTGCCGCTATTTTAGTGGGCTGCGACGGTGCCAGCGAAACCTACGTCAACAGCAAAGAACGCGACTGCCATGAAGTAGGCATGCAATCCACCGTAATCCGCTTGCCCGATACCATCACGGAAGCCGAGCTGCTTCAAAAGGTAAACGACATAAATCGCAATGACGATATCGACGGCTTAATTGTACAGTTGCCCTTGCCCAAACATATCGACGAACAAAAAATCATTGAAGCCATCGATCCGAAAAAAGATGTTGACGGATTTCATCCCCTGAATGTAGGGCGCATGGTGGCAGGGCTTCCAAGTTACATATCGGCGACGCCCGACGGCATCATCGAACTCTTGGCGCGTTATCGCATTGAAACGGCAGGGAAACACGTGGTAGTGATTGGCCGCAGCAACATCGTAGGCCGGCCGGTGGCTAACCTCCTCTCTCTGAAAGCAAATCCCGGAAATTGCACCGTAACGCTCTGCCACAGCCAAACCAACAATCTGAAATCCTTGTGCTTACAATCCGATATTATCATTGCAGCCCTCGGCAAGCCTGAGTTTCTTACCGGCGACATGGTACGTGAAAACGCCATCGTAATCGACGTGGGCATCACCCGCGTGAAGGCAGCGACAAAAAACGGATTTCGCCTCGCAGGTGATGTGAAATTCAACGAGGTAGCACCTAAATGCAGCTATATCACGCCCGTACCGGGAGGCATAGGGCCAATGACGCGGGCGTCTTTACTCAAAAACACCCTCAAAGCCGCTTCTAAAGAAGTGTTTGCGTAATTAACTACTCAAATCTTCAAATTCCCCACCCGAGAAATCAGAGCCCTTGCTGCGTTCTTCCCGCGGCACAATGTCGGGAGCATGCGCTTTGATGTAGCCAATAGCCTCATTCAGGCCTTCTTCAAACTTTTCAAAATCCTCCTTATACAGGAATATCTTGTGTTTCTCATAAATAAAACGCCCATCACGGTCAACCCGGCGCTTACTTTCTGTTACTGTAAGATACAAGTCGCTACCTTTTGTTGCCTTCACATCAAAAAAATAGGTCCTTTTTCCTGCTCGTACTGACTTTGAAAAAACGTCATCACCAGCATGTTCCGAAGAATCATTGCGATCAAAATCTTCCACCATAACCACAATTTTTAATTAGATTTACCCTGCAAAAGTAAAATAAATTATCACTTTATTCGTGTTTTAAATGTTAAAAAAACTATCTTTGTAGAAAATTTGTTATTTATAGAATAAGAAGGACTATGTTGACGCGCCGTTTTTTACGTGTAAAGGCTTTTAAAATCTTGTTTAGCTACGCTTACTCTGACAACGATTCCCTGCTACACGCCGAAAAAGATTTAAGAGCCAGTTTGGAGAAAACTTACGATCTTTACCATTATTTACTCTCCGCTATTATTGCAGTGGCTGATTATGCCGAAGAACGCATAGAAATCGGTTTGCGGAAGTTTAAACCCTCCGAGGCAGAGGCAAACCCCAATAAGAAGTTCATTAACAACAAAGTAATTGCGACTTTAAGGGAAAACACGGCATTGCAAAAATACAATGCCAAACAGCACCTGAACTGGAGAGAACACGCCGACGTGATAAAGCAAATTTATACCAATATGACTGAACGCCCTTATTACAAGGACTATATGTCATCAACAAATGATTCTTTCTATGAAGAATTGCGCCTCGTAGAAGACTTCTTCAGAAGTGAATTTGAGGACAATGAGCTAATAGAAAGCATGATAGAAGAAATGAACGCTTATTGGGCCGACGACATCGGTTTTGTGCTCATATCCATTATCAGGACAATAAACGCCCTTCGTCAGGAACGGGATACGGAAAACATCCTCATGCCGATGTTCCGCGCACCCGATGACGAAGAATACGTGTTCGAGCTGCTTCGCTATTCGCTGGCACACTTCAAAGACCATTCGCAACTTGCGCATCAATATGTGCAAAACTGGGAGTCAGACCGCATTGCGTTTGTCGATATGGCGCTCATTGTAATGGGAATTTCCGAAGCCCTTGCATTTCCCAGCATCCCTGTCAAGGTAACCATTAACGAATATGTTGAAATTGCCAAATACTACAGCACGCGCAACAGCCATGTTTTTGTGAACGGCGTACTCGACAAAGTGATTCAGAACTTGCTGCACGAAGGCGCTATCAAGAAAAGCGGGCGGGGGCTTATTGAAGAAACAATTATAAAAAAACCTAATAATAAAAACAAATATAGTTTATGAGAACATTCGTATTCCTCCAGGAACAAGGAGGCGAAAGCGCTACAGGCGGCGGAAGCCTGAATTTCCTTTTAATGATGGGCTTGATTTTTGTGGTCATGTACTTTTTCATGATACGCCCGCAACAAAAGCGCCAAAAAGAATTACGCAAGTTCCGCGAAGACCTGAAAAAGGGCGACAAGGTGGTGACTTCCGGTGGAATTTACGGCGTCATTATTGAAATTAAAGATAATTATGCCATCGTGGAAGTGGACACAAATGTGAAATTGCGCTTTGATAAATCAACGATATTGAAAGACATGTCGGATGCGCCTGCCAAGTAAAATAATAACACGGAAGTCGTATATTTTCTTCCTTTTTGTGTTGGGAGCGACGGTGGCATGCTTTATCAATAAATTATCAAAGGAGTATCCTTATCAATTGTCGTTCACGGCATGCGTGTATAGCAGTACGGAAAAAACACCGGAAAACTGCGCCGAAAATCTTTTAAGAATCAGGGTAAGGGCAAGCGGTTTTTACATCATGAAACACCTGAGCCGCCCTTCGCGCCTCAACATTGATATAAAAAGGACAAAAGCAGTGCGTACTTTAATTAATGACCAAGTAGAATATAACATACCTACAAGCGCCATACAGGGCTCTATCATAGAAGCCATAGGCAGCGAAGGTATAAAGGTAGAACATATTATTACCGAATCATTGTTGTTTGAAAGTGATTAACCAATGGTAACCGTAGGATTAAGTGGCGGAATGGGCAGCGGGAAAACAGTGGTATCCCGCATCTTTCACGCATTAGGCGTGCCGGTGTTTTATGCCGACGCCGTAACAAAAGAACTTTACGACACCCATGAAGAATTACGCCAAACATTAACCGGCCTTTTGGGGGAGAGCATTTATCAAAACGGTTGCCTGCAACGCAAGCGTATGGCTTCGCTCATCTTTTCGGATGAAAACCTGCTTCAAAAAGTAAATGCGCTCATACATCCATTGGTGCTGCAACGGTTTTGCCAATGGGCACAACAGCAACAAACGCCTTACGTGGTGCAGGAAGCGGCCATTCTGTTTGAAAGCGGGGCAAATGAAAAAATGAATTATACCATTGCCGTAACAGCGCCGGAAGCGTTGCGTATTGCGCGTATCATGCAACGCGACAACCTCACGGAACAAGAAATAAAAGACAGGCTGCAATGGCAATGGCCCGATGAGAAACGCAATGCCAAAGCCGGCTTCATCATTGTTAACGATGACAAACAGCCGCTGCTGCCGCAAGTATTAACAATTCACGAAAATATTTTAAAGAATATATGAAAACCGACTTACAAAAAGTATTATACATTTCCGGCTATCCGGGACTATTCACCTTAATTTCGCAAGGCCGCAACGGTGTGATTGTAGAAGCCATGTCCGACAAAAAACGAATGAGCGCCGGCCCGTCAATGCGCGTGACAAACCTGTCGGAAGTAGCCATGTTCACCGACGCCGATGAAATTCCATTGAAAGAAGTGCTGCTTAAAATTAAAGCCCACTTAGACGGCAAACCCGCTATTGACCACAAGTCTGACGCAACCGCCTTGCACAAGTTTATGGAAACGGTACTGCCCAATTATGACCGCGCCCGCGTATATACGTCGCACATAAAAAAATTGGTGGAGTGGTACAATATTTTGCAGAAAAACGACATGCTCGAGTTCGAAGACGACGAAAAAGAAGAGGATAAAAAAGAGGACAAAGAAGAAACGAAAAACAAAGAATAATTTTTATGCAGGCAATAAACTACGATACCGCAAAGGATTTGGGATTACTGCCCGAAGAATTTGACAAAATCAAAGAAATATTAGGACGCCTACCTAATTTCACGGAGCTCAGTATTTTTTCGGCGATGTGGAGCGAACATGCTTCGTATAAAAACTCCATCAAATGGTTGAAAACCCTGCCGAAGAAAGGCAAACACATTTTAGCCGAAGCCGGTGAAGAAAATGCCGGGCTTGTGGACATAGGCGACGGCTTGGCCTGTGCTTTCAAAATCGAATCACACAATCACCCATGTGCGGTAGAGCCTGTACAGGGTGCGGCCACCGGCGTAGGCGGCATTAACCGCGACATATTCACTATGGGCGCACGCCCTATTGCACAACTCAACTCCCTGCGTTTCGGCAATCCCGCCGACGAACGCACGAAGTTTCTGCTGCGCGGCGTGGTAAAAGGCATCAGCCATTACGGAAATTGCTTCGGCGTGCCGGTGGTGGGCGGCGAAGTTTATTTCGACGAATGTTATCACGTAAATCCGTTGGTAAACGCCATGTCTGTGGGGTTGGTAAAAAAAGGAGAAACCATCTCGGCCACTGCATCGGGCGCAGGCAACCCGGTATATATCGTAGGCTCGTCAACCGGGAAAGACGGCATACACGGCGCTTCGTTTGCGTCGGCCAACATCACCGAAGACTCGGCCAACGACATTCCATCCATCCAAGTGGGCGACCCTTTCATGGAAAAATTATTGCTCGAAGCCTCGCTTGAACTCATACAAAGCGGCGCCGTAGTGGGCATGCAAGACATGGGCGCGGCCGGCATCATTTGTTCTACAAGCGAAATGAGCGAGCGCGGCGGTTGCGGCATGCGCATCGACCTGAGCAAAGTACCCATGCGGCAACAAAACATGGAAGCATGGGAAATCCTGCTTTCCGAATCGCAAGAGCGCATGTTGGTGGTGGTACAAAAAGGCAAAGAAGCTGCGGTGGAAAGCATCTTTAAAAAATGGGATCTTGCCTGTCAAATTATCGGAGAGGTGATTGAAGAAGACAAACTGGAATTTTACCACGAGGGCGAACTCAAAGCCGTAGTGCCCGCATCCGTATTGGTGTTGGGCGGCGGCGCACCGCAATACGACCGCGAATATAAAGAGCCGGCCTACTACCGTGAATATAAAAAATACGACAACAAAAACGTGCCTCAACCCGACAACCTGAAAGAGGTTGCATTGGCGCTAACCGCCAATCCCAACATTGCCAGCAAGCGATGGATTTATGAACAATACGATTCGATGGTGCGCACTGTAAACATGAGTACCAACCGCCCTTCCGACGCCGGCGTGGTAAATATTAAAGGCACGAATAAAGCGTTGGCGCTATGCACCGATTGCAACAGCCGCTACGTGAAAGCCGACCCTGAAACCGGCACAATGATTGCGGTGGCCGAAAGTGCACGCAATGTGGTGTGTTCGGGCGCCGAGCCTTGCGCCATTACCAACTGCCTCAACTTCGGAAACCCTTACCATCCCGAAGTATATTGGCAATTCGTGCATGCCGTAAAAGGAATGGGGCGTGCCTGCGAACGTTTCGGCACGCCGGTTACCGGCGGCAACGTGAGTTTCTACAACCAATCGGAAATAAAAGGAAAAACAGAAGCCATCAATCCCACGCCAACCATTGGTATGCTGGGCGTGTTGGCCGACAAAGCGCACCAAACTACGCTGGCTTTTCAACAAAAAGGCGACATGATATACCTGCTCGGCGTGTCACGCGAAGACCTTGCTTCGTCGGAATACCTGTACAGCTATCACGGCATCAAAGCCTCGCCTGCGCCTTATTTCGACCTCGAAGAAGAATTTGCCTTGCAACAAGCCGTGCTGGGCGCTATCAGGGCGGGTTTGATACAAAGTGCGCACGATGTATCTGACGGCGGCCTGTTCATTGCCATGCTCGAATCGGCTATGCCCGAAAATTTAGGTTTCGATATAACCACAGACGCCGAAATACGCACCGACGCTTTCCTTTTCGGCGAAGCGCAAGGGCGCATCGTGGTATCCGTGTCGCCTGCACAGGAAACCCGCTTCCTCAATTTCATGGCCACGCAGCCCGTGCCTGTTACCACACTGGGGCATGTGACCAAAGGCGAGCTACGAATTGATGATGTGTCGTTCGGTTTTGTCAACGACTTCAAACTAATTTACAACACGGCGCTTGCACAACTCCTCGACGGCAATTCCCGCCCACAGAAAGCATAACGCCAATGAGCGCCCCAAGCCCCGATAAGAGCGCTGCTCGCATGGCCGGCATGTTTAACGGAATTGCGCCGTATTACGATTTTCTCAATCATTTTCTTTCATTGGGCTTCGACTGCCTGTGGCGGCGGCGGCTCGCAAGCAACTTGGCAAAACGGAAGCCCCAACATATTCTTGATGTGGCCACCGGCACCGGCGACCTCGCCATATTGTTGCAACGCAAGACAAACGCCACGGTAACCGGCATAGACATTGCCGAAGACATGTTGGCTATCGCAAAAAAGAAAGCCCGCAAACATGAAAAACTTCGCTTTATGCAAGCGCAAGCCGAAGCCCTCCCCTTCCCGGATGGCTCGTTTGATGCGGTGACCGTAGCTTTCGGCGTACGGAACTTCGAACATTTACAAAAAGGCTTAGCCGAATTGCTGCGTGTGCTTAAACCCGGCGGAACGCTTGCCATACTTGAGCTTACCACTCCCCTATCCTTTCCGTTGAAACAACTCTACGGCTTCTATTCGTTTTGGCTTATTCCCTTTTTCGGCCGCCTGATTTCCACGCACCGCGCCGCCTACAGCTATTTGCCCCAATCCATAAATACGTTTCCGCAACGCGAAGCGTTTCTTTCCGAGTTGAAGCACACAGGATTCACTTCATTACACTATCGTTCATTCACCGGCGGCGTATGCTGTTTTTACACTGCAAATAAAAAATAACTATATTTGCAGTTCAGGCATGAAACGTTTTATTTCGATATTATTCTTCATCGCCCTTGCAGGGCAGGCCACAGCGCAACTACAGACCATCGAATTACATCTGCTGCATTATGATTATGTCCGGAAGTGGCGGTTTGGCTTCACCCTCGGCGGACACATTTTCGATTATGCCATAAAAAATACCGAAAAGCCGGTGTTCGGCGACGTGCCGCTCATGGCCGAAGTAACCTCGCCGGGCATAGGTTTCAACATTAACGGAATAGTCGATTACCGCATCATACGAAACTGGCACTTGCGCTCCGGCTTTGGAATTTGTTTCGGACAGCGGGAACTTAATTTTTATCAAGGCGCGAACGGCCCACTGGTGCACACCTCGCAATATGATTCTTATTACATCGAAGTGCCGCTGCTGCTCAAATTTTCCGCCAACCGGCACAGCAATTTCAGGCCCTACCTCATTGCCGGAGCTGCAGCCCGCTACAACTTGGGCGGAAAAGTCAATCCCGCTAAAGGCGTGGTAATAGGCGTCGTGCCCTTCGAGCCGTTTTATGAAGGGGGTTTCGGCTTCGACTGGTTTTTCTATTATTTCAAATTATCGTTTGAA
>JAITQQ010000099.1 GCA_031288855.1 Prevotellaceae bacterium | reverse complement strand
CGCTGAAAGAAATCGGCACGCTTGATAAAGTGACACATTGGTTGGATCATACCGTGAAAAACTACAATGTTATCGTGATGCTTATCGGGGTGCTGTCGGCCGTTGTGGACAATGTGCCTCTGGTGGCAGCCACACAAGCCATGTACGACTTCCCGACCGATCACGCCTTTTGGGAATTTATTGCGTATTGTGCCGGCACAGGCGGTTCAATGTTGATTATCGGCTCTGCGGCAGGCGTGGCGGCGATGGGTATAGACAAAATCGACTTTATTTGGTATTTGCGCAACATCAGTTGGCTGGCTTTTTTCGGATTTCTCGGCGGCGCATTGGTTTACTTGCTGCAAAATTTCCTGTTTTGATAAATAAAAGATGCCATGCGGTTTTACGCTGAATAGGCCGTAAACCAATTGGTAATTTTTTTGTTGTATCGTTCCGAAACGGGAATGTCCGGCACGCGCTCAATACCGAATTCCATGTAAATGCCGTCTTTCTGCCGGCGAATTACCTTCACCGCTTCCAAGTTTACAATGTATGACCGGTGGCTGCGGATCACGTTTGTGTGGGCTAAATGTTTCTCTATGTTTTTTAGCGAATTTCGCACGATTAACTTTGTGGGCGCTTCTTTATTCAGATACCAAATTTCCACATAATTGTCGGCCGCTTCGATGTAAAGCAGGTTTTCTTTGGTCACTGACAGACGCAGTTCTCCTTTTTCATCATGAAAGGAATAAATACTTTGTTTGCCGGAGGCTACCGATTGCTCTTCTTCTATTTGGCGTAATTTTTTTTCTTTGTCCTTGTAAGCAAAATACAAATGCAACACTGCGTATGGCAGTAATAATACCAACAAAGTATTGATGAGTGATTCCCTGAAAATTCCCAAGTAGTCGCGTTCAGGATTCAAGTAGGCCGTGTAAATGGTGTAAAACAATGCCATGAAAAATATTTCCAGCAGCACCCAGAGAACGTAAGCGCCGAGCCCTATTTCGTGCTTTCTTCCCCAATAATACATTGCCATGCGGCTGATTACAACTACCAGTACACCGGTTAAAATAATCAAGCTGGAAAATATCAGGAATTTGAATTCCGATACGTTGTACCAATTAAAAGAGCTGAAAGGTTTATAAATATTAATGAAAACCAACGCAAAAAGTGCAGTAAAAACAATCAAACGAGTCATGTTTGTTTTCGCATACACATAAGCGGGAATTTTTTGCTCGAATACATTCATCCTTTTTATCATTAATTCGAGGCAAATATATAAAAAATCTTGTTACCGTAGTTTTAAGAATGTGTTTATGGCTCACAATAGGGTTTGAGCCGTTGTGCTGCATCGTTATTTAATATGTTGTTTTCCACCAACGCGCGGAGTGTACAGGCTTGCGTCCCTTGTGTGGTGCGAAAATGAACAATGCCGCGTGCGGCATAATAGCCGATGTAAGGATGTTGCCGCAGGGTTTGCTCATCGGCAGTAGCGAGGTCGATTTTGATAATTTTGGTGGTGTCGATAGTAAGTTGTGGCATCCATTGCGCCAACCGTTCGGAATCTACATTCCGAATATCGAGAAGTTGTTGAACGTGGGCATAGCCGCCCAGCCGGTCGCGGTAACTCACAATGCTGCGTGCGAAGTATGCGCCAATGCCGCGTACGAAGCGGAGTGTGTTGGTGTCGGCTGTATTAAGTTCAACAATAGGCTTACTGAGGTTGTCGCGGGTAAAGGGGGTGTAAGTCTGTTGTGCGGAAGGAACATTAGCCGTTTTTGGCGTGGGTGAAGTGCGGGTTTGCCTTGTGTTTGCCGCGTATGGCGGCGAAGACAAGGGCGGATCGGCCGGTACGGTGAGGCTGTCAATCCGGCGTACGATAGCGTCGTAATGGAAAGTGGTGGCGGCTGCAGAAGAAAAAAATTTGGGGGCGAAAATCACCACAAGCACCAATACGAATAATAGCGCCAAACCCAATTGCTCGTTGCGCGAAAAACGCAAGAAAATAGTAAAGAATTTTCTCATGATGAACTTTGTCTTGATGCGGTTATGGCTCAATAAACGTGGTGGTATCCAGACACAAAGATAAAATTTTTTTTGGTAATCTCAAAACTTTTTTCCTGCCACAACAACCACAATTTCTCCTTTTGGATTGGTATTGCTATAATATTCAATTAGTTCAATGAGCGTGCCGCGCCGGTTTTCTTCATGTAATTTGCTGAGTTCGCGCGACACGCAAGCTTGGCGTTCCGCCCCGAAAGCCGCAGCCAATTGCGTGAGTGTTTTTACCAAGCGGAAAGGTGATTCGTAAAAAACCATCGTGCGTTCTTCCTTACTGAGGTCGGCTAAACGGGTTTGCCGGCCTTTCTTTTGCGGAAGAAACCCTTCAAAACAAAACCGGTCGCAGGGCAATCCCGAATTAATCAATGCGGGAATGAGCGCCGAAGCGCCGGGCAGGCATTCCACTTCCACGCCTTGGGCAATGCAGGTGCGCACTAATAAAAAGCCCGGGTCGGAAATGCCGGGCGTTCCGGCGTCGCTGATGAGCGCTATGTTACTGTCGGCGGCAATACGGCCGGCAAGCTCGGCCACAGTGCGGTGTTCATTAAATTTATGATGCGAGAGCAAACGGGTGGTAATGTCATATTTCTTGAATAAAACAGATGACGTGCGGGTGTCTTCGGCCAATACCAAATCAACTTCTTTCAAGATACGAAGCGCCCGGAGTGTAATGTCCTCCAAATTGCCGATAGGCGTGGGCACAATGAACAACTTCGCCATAACCGTTTTTTTACAAATAGCGGCGTTGAACTATAGACAAGAGAAGTTCGGCAGTTTCGGAGCTTTCGTCCCAATGCTGCACCACAGATTGAATATATTTTTTCGCTTCTTCCAAATTACTCATCGTATTCAGCTTGTTTATCGTTTGAGTATAAAGTGCCTTGTTGCCTTCAAACAATTCTCTGGTAAACAGGAAACGGTCGTTGAGCGCTATTGCTTTTGTAAGGTCGCGAATGGGTTGTCGTATGGTGATGGTTTGCTCGGGCTTGGCTCTTGTGTCATTGATGGAAGTCTGCGGTTTAAATTGGTCAACTATTGTAGGAGCATCCGATAGCTGTTTTATTGGTTTTTTAGCCGTATTTGGAAGCTCTTTGGGCGTTCTAATGGTTGTTTCTTGTTTCTTGTCGCCACTCGATGTGGTTTTGTCATCCGACAGATATTTCAAATCATCTATTTTTTTGAACAATTCTTCCTCTAATTCATGTATTATTTCTTTTCGTTTTTCGTTCAGATTTGCCTTGGCTTTTTGTAAGAAATCAAGCAATTGCGTTTTTTCTTCTTGTAATTCTTTTATTTCAGCCAATAAAGTTTCTTTTTCGTGGGATAGTACTGAAATTTTTTCTTGTAGTTTTCCTATTTCTACTACCGCGTCATTCGTCAATGCTGTGGCATTGTGCAGGGCTTTCGTTATTTCGGCAAGCGTGGTGGCTAATTTGTTAATATCTTCTTTCGTTACCATGGTGATATTTTTTTATCTTTGTAAAATACAATTTATTTCGAAGGACAAATATACAGTTTTTTTATTAATGTTTTTAGAAAATGCAAAAAATCCCGGTTGGATTGAAGTAATATGCGGCTCGATGTTTTCGGGAAAGACGGAAGAGCTCATCCGCAGGCTGCGAAGAGCCAAGTTTGCCAACCAAAGGGTGGAGATTTTTAAACCGATTCTTGACGTGCGTTACTCCGAAACAGAAGTGGTGTCGCACGACGACAATACCATACGTTCCACGCCGGTAGAGTCGTCGGGGAGTATTTTGTTGCTTACCGGCGAGGTGGACGTGGTGGGTATTGACGAAGCGCAATTTTTTGACAATCATTTGGTTGAGATTTGCAAGGCATTGGCCGACAGAGGTGTACGTGTGATTGTGGCGGGGCTCGATATGGATTATTTAGGCAAACCTTTTGGCCCTATGCCGCAATTGATGGCCATGGCCGAATACGTCACCAAAGTACATGCCATTTGCATGCGTTGCGGCAATTTGGCGCACCACTCGCACCGCTTGACGGACAACAACCGCTTGGTTGTGCTGGGTGAAAAAGACACCTACGAGCCGCTTTGCCGGCATTGCTTCAATAAAATGATGGAGT
>JAITQQ010000082.1 GCA_031288855.1 Prevotellaceae bacterium | reverse complement strand
CCCTGCAAGATGGTGCTCGGGTATTTCCACGTGATGGCCGAGCCTGTTTCCACCTGTGTCCACGACAGGCGGCTGTGTTCGCCCTTGCAGAGCCCGCGCTTCGTCACGAAATTGTAAATCCCGCCGCGCCCTTCCCGGTCGCCCGGATACCAATTCTGTACCGTTGCGTATTTTACTTCGGCATCGCGCATCACAATAATTTCCACTACCGCCGCGTGCAGTTGGTTTTCGTCGCGCTGCGGCGCTGTGCACCCTTCCAGGTAACTTACGCTGCTCCCTTCGTCGGCCACAATCAGCGTGCGCTCAAACTGTCCGGTGCCCTTGGCGTTGATGCGGAAATAGCTCGACAGTTCCATGGGGCACTGCACCCCTTTCGGGATGTAACAAAACGAGCCGTCGCTGAACACCGCACTGTTTAACGCCGCAAAATAATTGTCGCCGGCCGGCACTACTTTTGCCAAATATTTTTTCACCAAGTCGGGATAGTCGTGCACCGCCTCGCTGAATGAGCAGAAGATAATGCCTTTTTCGGCCAATGATTCGCGGTAGGTTGTTTTCACCGACACGCTGTCGAACACCGCATCGACGGCCACGCCGGCCATCAAATCGCGTTCCGTGAGCGGGATGCCCAACTTGTCGAATGTGGCTGCCAACGCCGGGTCAACGCCTTCCGTCTCCGTGATATTTTTTTGCGGTGCGGCATAATAAATAATGTCCTGATAGTCGATGGGCGGAATGGTGAGGTGCGCCCACTCCGGCATTTTCATCGTGAGCCATTTGTGGTATGCCGCCAAGCGAAAATCCAACAGCCACGCCGGTTCTTCTTTCTTTGAAGAAATAAGGCGAATTACTTGTTCGTTTAGTCCTTTGGGAATAAATTCCTGGATGACCGGCGTGGTAAAGCCGTGTTTATAGTCCGAACGGGTGAGCCGGTGTAAAATGTCGTCCACTAAAAATACCTGAAGCGCCAGTCTTCCACATTTTTGACTTTTTCCAGTACGGAAATAAAATCAAACATACTGTATTGTGTGTATTCAAGGCGGCGGCGCATTTTTTCATCTTCTTCCGTGTAGGCGCTGCCGGTTTCGCGGGTATCAACCGTAAATGCGTACACGCCGTTTACTCCTTTCACCGGGCCGGATAATGTGTTTACAGGTGCACTTGCAATAGCGCCTTCCAACTTCGGTTCTGTGCCTATGCCCACAATGATGGGATTGCCGAACGACACATCCAACGCTTTTTCTACAGATACATTTAATTTCCCGGCCACCGCTTCCAGGTCCGCAGCGCCGTTCATTGCTTCCTTGATGCGCTGTGCATACACTTCGGACTGCTTTTCACGCCGCACGGTTTGTTCCACTTCCACGCGCACCTGTTCAAAAGACGCAATGCCTGCTTCGCGGATTTCCGTCACGGCCGCCACCAAGAAATATTCGTTGTTCAAGTTCAGCGTGGCCGACACGTCGCGGTTTTTCGCTTCATACACCCATCGAACGAGTTCGCGGGCGTTCGCAAACGCCGATACGGATTTGTCGGATTCCCTGATTTTATAGGCAGGCACCCGGAGGTATCCTTTTTCATTCGACAGCCGCACAAATTCATCGTAGTTGTTAAAACTTAACGAGGCCAATTCATTGGCTTGCGTGAATAAATTTTGTATGGTGATTTTACCGGCTTCCGCAACTTTTTCCACTACGGCCAACTTCACTTTTTTGTATTCCGCACTGCGGCTTGTGACTTGTGCCACGTGCACACCGTAATTTCCTTCCACCTTGAAATATTTATTTTTCGGCACGATAAAACAAGTGTCTTCAAAAGTTTTCATCGCCGGTATGAGCGAGCCCTGTTTAATCCATCCCAAGTCGCCTTCGTTGCGGTTGGCCATTTGGTCAATAGAATGTTGTTGCGCCAGGTAACCGAAGTTCCCGCCTCTTTCCAGCACGGTAATCAGGCTGTCGGCTGTTTTGTTCACGGCGTCTTTTGTCTTGCCCTGTTGCGAAATTAAAATGTGCCGCACCTGCACCGAGTCGGGCATATTTCTGATAGCCATCACCCGCGCCATGGTGTAGATATTGTCTTCCCGGTATACCGGAAGAATACTTTTCAAGGTAGCGCTAAACGCGAAGGAATCTAACTTTTCAGTCAGTTCGCCTTTTTTATAAAAACGGCCGTCAAAGGGGCGGTCTGAATTAAACGTAACAAATTGTTTCAGGTCGTCGGTGGTTGTTTTAAATTCTTCGAAAATCTTGCCGGCTTCTTCTTCCGTAAGGCGAATATCCTCGTCAGACGGCTCTATGGGGAACGACACGTATTCCACATCGCGCGAGGTTTCCTGTTCAAAGTTTTTCCGGTTTTTCTTGTAGTACGCCGTCAAATCGGCTTCCGTAACCTTGATACTGGTATCGGCTGTAAAGCCCAACGGCTGCACAATGTAGCTAATGTCGGCCATTGTGTTCCGGCTGTTCACGGCGTCTTTCAGTTGCAACATATTCAGGTAATCGCTTTGTCCCAGCAGCGCGATATATTTTTCCGCCAGTTGAGCGTCTTTCATGCGTTGTTCCACGTAGCTCCAATACATGTTGCGCTGCCCCGAAGGGTCATTGTTGATGCTTTGCACAAAATTCACCACGGCGGTGCGGCTAAACTCGCCGCTTTCATCGGTAAATACCGGGTCGTTGTAGAGCACCGGAGAAACATAACGCCCGCGGGCAAGGTCGAGCAATTCTTCAGGCGACACATTCAGTCCGCACTTTTCATATTCTCCGTTCAACACGTATTCCTGAAAATAGGCTTGCCAGGCCTGTTCGCGCACCCTTTCCTGCATGGCTTCCGACAAGGAATTAGAGCCCATCACCATTTGGTTAATCGCCGAATAATAGTCCACTTTCTTCTGGTAATCCTGATAAGAAATCGAATTGCCGGCTACTGCGCCCACATCATAGCGGGATGAAAACATGGATATCACACTTTGCAAGGTGTTCACATCAATTACAAACGAAATCAATGCAAGCCCGATGAGTGCGGTAATAAATACCCCAAAACGCACCCTGATTTTTTCTAAAACTGCCATCTTATGTTATATTTTATGCTTCAACGTAAATTTAGCGAACAAAGATACTAAATTTTAACAATAACAACAAATTGTAATAAAAGTGGATGGTTTTTAAAGCTGTTGCAAAGAATCAGCCGGCGTTCCGGGCAGGCGGTCGTCGAAATAATAGTGGCTTTCGCCTATTGTGCGGATTTCGTAATTGGTAAAATGTTCGTCGGAAGTCATTCCGTCTTTGCCTTTCATGGTGCCGTCTTTTGTTTCAACGCGCACCGGCGCCGAGGTATAAATGGTGTGTTCCTGCCTGTTCCAAAACAGCGTGTCGGTAAACAGTTTTTGCTGTTTTTCATAATTGATGACCACTACGTTTCCCACCGCTTTCCATACTTCCACCGGTTTTTCTTTATACAGGGCATAGTCGGCGGTGATTTGGCTTTCCCGCACTTCTTCGACAGAAAAAAATTCCACAAAAAAACCATCCGGGAACAGGCTGTACGGCTCGGGCGCCATCATGTAGCGGGCCAACACCGGGGCAGTGAGCCGCATTTTTACTTTGCCATACTCCGTATAGTTTACGCCGAATTCCCGCACCTGCATGGTGGGGGAATTGGCCTCGTCGATAGAGGGAGCGCTGTTTTCATCGCCGCATGCGGCGATGAAAACAGCGCTCCCCAACAGCGCTATTCCTTTGCAAAACAGAGATACGATTTGTTTCGTTGCCGGCATAATTATTTGCGTGTCCTCACCCGTGTGCGTTCTTTCATGCCGTTACAATTCACCTCATAAGCGTTGCCGTCAACCAGGTCATACATGAACGCATCCGATTGTTCCGGGAAATATTGTGAATACACATTAATATATTGGTTGGCTTCTTCCGTCAACGTGGGGTCTAAAGTTTTTGCTTTTACCGCATAGTCAACCGCCAGCCAGTATTTTGCTTTTTTCGCGATGTCGTTGCCGCCACATTCCTCGTGAGCCCATATCATTCCTCTCAGCAAATGAGCCCTGCCGTTTTTCTCATCGCTGTTCAGCGCTTGTTTGGCGTAATTCAAGGCTTGCACAGGGTCATTAAGTTCCCGCATGTATATAGTGCCTATTTCCGCCAGGTATTTCGCTTTGTCCTTGCCGGGAGCCGACCTTTCCACCGCTTCCTTATAGTATTTCATGGCGGTTGCCATGTTATTTTTCAGGATATATATATTCCCTACGGCATAAGCCGACCCCGCCGAAGGCTCTAAATTATGATAGGCTTCCACAACCCGGTAATACAAATCATTCTTCGTACAATGATTCAACCTCATCATTTGCATGATGCGCGACACCACTTCTTTATTTTTCGACGCGGATTTAAATTCCTTTTCATACATAGCAATCATGTTGTCGCATGAAGCCACGCCGCTTGCCACAAACAGGTTTTCCAAGTCGGTGGGCAATTGTTTTGCCTGCGCGTCGCCGGGTTTTTCTTTGGCTTGCAGGTCGGCAAACGCACGGAGTTTGTTGTAAAATTCCATGAAACTGTTGGCGGGAAGCTGTTTGTTGTTATAGCGTTTAAGGGCAACATTCATGGCGTCAATCATCGTACGCGCTTCCGTTTTGCTGCCGCCGGCCATCACCGCCTCTTCAAACGCCTTGTATATCGTTTCGTCATTCTTCTCGTATTCCATTACGTCGTAGGCCTTCAGCCTGTACACATTTCCCTTATTAACCTTGAAATGCGCAATGCGGCGGTCGTATAGCATGAACAGAGAATCGATACGCGCCCGGCGGAGCTTGGCGTCTTTGGTATTTTCTATCAAATATTTCATAATCTTTATTCCGTCGATATAAAGATTCTGGCTCGCGGCCGGAGGGCAGGAGGCCATTGCTTTTCGCCAGTAAGGAAGCGCTTCGTTATATTTTTCCTGCATGGCATAGTCTCTGTAAAAACTCAGGTTTGTAACACAAGCCGCACTGTCGCTTCCGTATTTACTTTGCGACCATGATTCCACCGCTGTGGAACAGCTTATAATAAGTGCAAGAAAAAAAAGAGGTAATACTTTCATAATACACTATTCTATTTTAGGTTTAATAAACCAAATATCATATACACTAAAGCTCAAAGAAAATTTCACGTAGGTTTCGCGAATCAGCGTTCCCCGCTTGCCCACTTCGGCCGAAAAATTCACACTGTTATTCCACCTGTTGATGGGAAGGCCGAAGCCAATGGTGGCGCTGACGCTTTTGATGTTGTGGCCGGAAAACTGCATGTATGTGTTCTCATAACTGAGGCCTATCCTGTAACTGCACCGGTTAAAATAGTGGCGGAAATCCGTGCGCGACGGCACCCACTCAAAGCCTGTTCTTACCAAATGGCTCGGCACTACTGTAAAGGGTTGCAGCGTTGATTTGTTTTCAAATCCCGGCTGCCGCCAATGCTGGTACACATAATCGAGGCCGACCATCCATCTGTCGAATTTTTGTAAAGAGAAGCCTACGCCAACGGTTGCCGGCAGCGCCATGAGGTTATCGGTGCGGGTGTCCCATGCCACCGTATCGGCCACCGAGCCGGTTGTGGTATAAGAAAACTCAATTTTTCTTGCCCCGATTTTGGAAGCAAATTGATAAGTAGCGCCCACCGTCAGTTTGAGGTCGTTTTTCAGCGGATATTCATACTGCGCGCCCAAAGAAAACCCGAAGTTCCCTACTTTGAGTTGGTGTACGGTGGTCAGGTCGGAGTAGCCCGACCCCGATTCGAAATCGATAATGTTGTACCGGTCAATCGAGCCGAAATAATAGTGCAGTTGCCCGCCCAGCGACAGGCGTTTGCCTATCGGCACACCGATTGCCAATACGCCTTGTGTAATGCCGCCTTCTCCCGTATACCGGTAGTAGGTATGCCCCGCTTCTGCCATCAGAGCTTTGGTAGTGTCTTTCCTTTGCATGTCGTAGCCTATGCTGCTGTAGGGCAACAGGCCAAACCCCACGATAACGCGGTTATATACCGGAAAGCTCATTACAAGATGGTGAATGTTCGAGCTATTCGAGGCGGAAGACTGTTTTTTGTCGTTAGAATAATAGGAAGCATAGTGGTTTTGGCTTTCAAGCCCGAAGTCGAACATGAACGCCAAACTGTCCTGCGCAGTCAGGGCTGCAGGGTTGACAAAATTAATTATCCGGGATGTTCTTATGCCCGTTCCGATGCCGCCCATACCCAAATTGTAGGCAATACCGGGCCTTGCCAAATCGCCCAAACCATAAATGGAGTAAGGGGTAGATGTACTTGTTGCGTCATCGCTTTGCGCAAAAGCGGCGGTTACGGAGCAACACACAATGCCTGTAGCTATCAGGCTATGAAAAGCTTTAGAGATAATATGCATTATAATCAATGACTTTATTAAGTCCTACAAGAACGAGGTTAAAAACTACAAATATCGGATTTTTTATGTGTTTTGCAAAAAAAAGCGCATCTCCGCCCGTAAAAATTATGTTGGAAGCGGTATTTTGTTCTATATACCCCTCTATTTCATACAGCGCCCCTTGCAGCACGCCGGCCTCAATAGCTGTGTCCGTGCTTGTTCCTATGGATTGCGGCGTATCGGTAACCTGTCCGAGCGGCAGGTTGCCGGTGGCCGTATGCAGGGCGTTGAAGCGGGTTTGCAGCCCCGGCGATATGTTCCCGCCCAAAAATTCTCCGCCCTGCCCCACAAAATCTATAGTGATGGCCGTTCCGCAATCAATAATCATGCAGTTCGTAGCGGGAAAAAGGGCATAAGCGCCCACCGCCGCCGCCAAACGGTCACACCCCAACGTTTCGGGCGTGCCATACAAGTTCCTCACAGGGATGGCGGTTTTAGGCGTGAAACAAATCATTTTTTTTACGTTGCCGCGCAGCCATTCGGCGCAGGGGGCCTCGCCTCCGGCGCGCACCGACGAGCAAATGGCCGTTGTCACGGGATATTGCGCCAACAAAGAAGCCAGCGCCTCTTCCGTTACGTTCTTGTGGCGTTCCACCGTCAGGAAGCGGCCTTTGTGCACCACCGCAAGTTTGGCGTTCGTATTTCCTATATCAATAATAAGGCGCATAAAATGCAAAAGTACGAAATTTTATGATTTCATCTTTTTTAGTAATTCAATGGCTTGCTCCACCGTGGTGACGTTGTCTACAGAAAGAATTAATTTGTCGTTCTGCTCTTTTACTTTAAACCGGCGGGGATTGGCCTGAATGTAGTCGAGCACCGTAGTGAAGGCCGTCGAGCGGTAGTAGAGCGAAAGCTGGTTGCTCACAAAGTAGGCAATCATCAATTTATTTTTCAGCACTACTTTTTCAAAGCCCAACGCAATAGCGAGCCACCGCAGCCGCACGATATTACACAATTCATTTACCTGTGGCGGCAGCGTGCCGAAACGGTCGGTAAGGCCTTCTATAAAATGTTGCAAAGCCGCTTCGTCGCTCAGATTGTCCAGTTCCTTATACAAGCGCATTTTTTCCGCCACGTTGTTCACATAATCGTCGGGAATGAGAATTTCCATGTCGGTGTCGATGGCGCAGTCTGCGAGGAACGTCTCGTCGGGTTCGGGCGAGGCGGTAGAGACGCGACATGCCGCATCTTCCTGGCGTGCCGCGTCTTCCTGTTCGGGCGAGGTTGTAGAAACGTGGCGTGCCGCGTCTCTACCTATTTCGTTGCGCAGTTCCATCAGGGCTTCGTTTAGTATGCGTTGATAGGTTTCAAATCCGATATCCGAAATAAATCCGCTTTGTTCGCTTCCCAGAATGTTTCCTGCGCCACGAATATCCAAATCCTGCATGGCGATGTTAAACCCGCTGCCCAACTCCGAAAACGTTTCGATGGCTTTTAAGCGGCGGCGGGCTTCTTCGGTTATTGAGATAAACGGCGGCGCCAACAGGTAGCAAAACGCCTTGCGGTTCGAGCGCCCCACGCGACCGCGCAATTGGTGCAAATCACTCAAGCCGAAGTTTTGCGCCTGATTGATGATAATGGTGTTGGCATTCGGAATATCAATGCCGTTTTCAATAATCGTGGTTGAAACCAACACGTCGTAATCGCCGTGCATGAAGTCGAGAATTACTTTTTCCAGCGCTTCGGGCGGCATTTGGCCGTGTCCCACGCATGTTTTCACGCCGGGGCATATCCGGCGGATGATGTCTTCGATTTCGCGGATGTCCTGCACGCGGTTGTGCAGGAAGAAGACTTGTCCGCCGCGTTCCGTTTCGTAAGTAATGGCATTGCGGATTATTTCTTCCTGAAACGTGTGCACTTCCGTGACAATGGGATGGCGGTTGGGCGGCGGCGTATTGATAATAGAGAGGTCGCGAGCGCCCATCAGCGAAAACTGTAGCGTGCGCGGAATGGGCGTGGCGCTCATCGTGAGGGTGTCCACATTCAATTTTATGGCGCGCAGTTTTTCTTTCGCGCTCACGCCGAATTTCTGTTCCTCATCCACAATGAGCAATCCCAAATCTTTAAACTTTACATCTTTGTTCAGCAAGCGGTGTGTGCCGATCAGCAGGTCGATTTTTCCTTCGACGGTTTCTCTCAGCGTGTCTTTTATTTTCTTTGCCGGCTTCAGGCGGCTCACGAAATCCACGCGCACCGGGAAATTATTCAACCGCTCGGTAAACGTTTTGTAGTGCTGCAAAGCCAGAATGGTAGTCGGCACCAGCACGGCCACTTGTTTGCCGTCAACCACAGCCTTGAACGCCGCGCGAATGGCCACTTCGGTTTTGCCGAAACCCACATCGCCGCACACTAGCCTGTCCATCGGGTGCGACGATTCCATGTCGGCCTTCACAGCTTGCGTTGCCTTAGTCTGGTCGGGCGTGTCCTCGTAAATAAACGAGGCCTCCAACTCATTTTGCAAATACGAGTCGTGAGAGAAAGCAAAACCTTCCGTCTCTTTCCGTTTGGCGTACAGCGCGGTCAGTTCCCGCGCAATGTCTTTCACCTTTGACTTGGTGGTTTGCTTCAGCTTTTGCCACGCGCCGGTGCCCAGTTTGTAAATGCGCGGCGGCTCGCCGTCTTTTCCTTTATATTTTGAAATACGGTGCAGGCCGTGAATGTTCACGAACAGCACGTCGTTATCGCGATACACCAATTTTATCGCTTCCTGCACCTTGCCGTTCACGTTTGTTTTCACCAATCCGCCGAACATTCCGATGCCATGGTCGATGTGCACCACATAATCGCCCACTTGCAGGCTACTCAGTTCCTGCAACGTGAGCCGTTCGCTCTTTTCCACTTTCCGTTGCAGCGTTACGCGGTGATAGCGCTCAAACAGTTGGTGGTCGGTGTAGCAGCAGAGACGGAGGTTGTGGTCGATAAACCCTTCGTGCAGGGTGAGCGGCAGGAAATCGAAGCGGATGCTGTCTTTCCCAATGGAAGCGAAAATAGCCCGCAACCGCTCTATCTGCGCCGGGTTTTCGGTAAGGATGCAAGTGGCGTAACCTTGTTCCGTGTGGCTCGAAATATCGGCGGCCAGCAGGTCGAAATTTTTGTTGAACGACGGCTGCGGCAGCGTGTTGAACGTGACGGTGCTGTTGGGCTGCAGTGTGCTGTCGGGGCGTAGCGCGCTGCGCACGCACGGGGGGTTGAAACACACGGTGTGGTGCGTTTGTATTGCGGTCAGCGTTTCCTCAGGCGTAATCAAACGGCCGGCCGCATCGTCGTGTTCATTCAATAATTTTAGGGTGTCGAGCAGGAAGGCGGGGCTGTCTATCCACAGCATGAGGCGGCTTCCGGCAAACTCGAACAGCGAACTGTTCAAATCAACTTGCGACCTTTCCTGCAGGTTGGCAATGATTTCAAAACTGTCCATAACGCTTTCCGACAGTTGTGTGTTCACGTCGAACGTGCGGATACTTTCCACCTCATCGCCGAAAAAATCGACGCGCACCGGCCGGTTGTCCGAAAACGAAAACACGTCGATAATGCTGCCGCGCAGCGCAAATTGACCGGGCTCCGCCACGAAGTCGGTGCGTTCGAAACCGTATTCCAGCAGGGTGTCGCGCAAAAAGCCCAGCGATATTTTTTCGCCGCGGTGCAGGCGGATGGCGCTATTTTCCACCACCTCGCGCGTGGCTATTTTTTCGGCCAGTGCTTCGGGGTAAGTGACGATGAACAGCGGCAGGCGGTTGTCGAGCATGGCGTTCAGTGCGGCCGTGCGCTGCACGATGTTCGATGGGTCGAGTTGCCCCTGTTGCATGTTCCGTTTGTATGACGAAGGAAAGAAATACACCTTTTCGGCGGAGCACAGCGTGTTCAGGTCGCCGTAGCAATAGGCTGCGTCGTCGCGGTTATTGAGCACAACCAAGTGAATACGATTCAGCGAAGCGGCGGCAGCGATGGCCAGTTGCCGCGATGAGCCCACAAGGCCGCGAATGAGCGTAACTCTCCCGTCTTCCGGAGAGATTTCCGAAAGCATTTGACGGCAGGCATCCTGCGCGGCAAAAGTGTTTAACAACGTCTGTAGTTCCAAAGCAGCGCAAAGGTAGGTATTTTTTTTCTACACCACAACGGCCTATAAAAATCGCTTTAATAACGTATTTTAACACTTTTATATTTGGATTTCTAAAAATTGTGCTTATATTTGCAGCATAAAGTTTGAAGTTCTTTTTATTACTTACTTGTTGGCGCTCGCTTTTAGTACTCTTGACGGAAACTACAGAATTTCCAATGAGATGTTAGAAGAAAAAAGTTGGCGCCCACGCTTTCCTTTTTAAATCCGGTTTATTTATTGTTAAAAAGAACAGGTGTGGGCCTAATTTATTTAACATCTGGTTTCTGTAGACCTCCGTTAGAATAAATTATCTACAGGCTCGCGCTACACTTATTGAATTAAGAGTTAAGAACTACAGCGTTAAGAATTAGTTATGGGTTATGAATGATGAGTTATGAGTTTCTTAATCGCTTAGTCACCTAATCGCTTAATCACTTTGTGTGTGTTGCAATGTTTTTTTGCGATGTGGAGTTTTATTGTATATATGAAATTAATGATTAATTGTTAGTGATTAATGGTTAATAAAAACAGAACATAGATGTTCGGTAGACAAATAATAAT